>ONYR01000026.1 GCA_900322165.1 uncultured Eubacteriales bacterium | reverse complement strand
TGGAACGCTTCTGTGCGCTGGAAAAAGCGCACCCTGTCATGAAGCGGGTTTACCGGGCTTATATCGAGCTTGCCCGCTTTGATGAGCCTGCCGGAGATAAGATCATGGAGGACCTGTTGGCAGAGCAGCCGGACAATGATGCGGTTCTTTTTGAAGCCGCGCAATACTATGCCCACAAGGCTGACTACCAAAAAGCCATCGAGATCTATGAGCGAGCCTTTGCCGCAGACACACGGCGGCCCAGGTTTATGGACGCGCTGATGGGAATCGCCGATATCTATGAGATCATGGGCGACTACGCGAATGCAGCAAAGACCTATGACCGGATCATCGATCTGCTCGAAAACGAGTGGGGGCTCAGTGAAGAGACGGACTCATCCGTGACGGAGGCAAAGAAGGAAAAGGCACGATTACTGGCTATGGCATAAAAAAAGGATGTGTGATAAGCGCATAGGCGTTTTCACACATCCTTTTTTGATGTTGGCAGGGCGTTTTTCATTGGCGGCAAAGGGAAAATGCAGGAGCCATGGCTTCTTGTGCATTTCGGCTGATTCCATAGTGCTCAGCAACAGTATGCCACATGCTGCCGACAGTTTGGACGATCGCAGCGGCTTCTTTAGCTGCAGAATCTGTCGTAAGACCAAAAAACGGTGCAGTATCGATGGCTAGATCCAGATCAATTCGGGAATCATCCATCGTTACATTTAAAGACAGGTTTTCCCCATACGGAATCGGATTTACATCAAACATCGGGGAAAGTACCCAACCCTTTTTGGAAAGGAGAAAACCATGGTTCCGCAGATGGTCATCGGTATTGGACACAACCATATTAAACACAACTCTTCGCCATAATTCCAAAAGATCATCCTTTGGCTGAGCACCGAAGGATGTAATAAAATCAGCAAGATCAAGATAACTGCTTCCGTCCTGTGATGATGCGCCATCCGTTTTGCCAAGGAGCGCCATGGCCGAAGAGAAATGAATTCTCCTGGCTTTATCGCGGTCAAAGCGTTTGACCAGATAGGTGGAGCCATAGGATGAGAATTTCTCCAGTTTTGAGTCCGGAACACGAAGGCCGCAAGCTTTCGCAAGGTCATGGGTGACTTGTTCCCAGGCTCCGGAATCCTGCTCATCGTGACGAGAAGGAAATTTGGCGATCCACAAGGATCCGTCAGTGGCTCGGACGGTTGCTTTCGGACGTGCGCCACCGAGCGAGGAACCCGGTGCCAGCAGCTGAGCTAACCAATGATCATTAAGGATATCCTCATCCTGTTCAAAAGATAGGGAAGCGGCCTCAAGTTTTCTAAGCGTTACCCAAGGTGGGGCAGCCATTTCAGAATCGGCAGAAAGAAACGGGCCATCCGGATTCAGTGAAAACCGAAGTGCGCCCATACGGCCTTCATCGTGAACACCCAACAGGTAATCGGATTCTAAAAGAAGGCGGGGTTTTCTCCCTTCTCTATGGGCATCGATGGCTTCACGCCTCCGCATGAGAAGTCTGCCCCAGCGATCCGGACAGGAATCAGAGAAAATACCAAACAAGGATTTGTCCATCGGGGCATATTGCCGGCCTTGATAGAGATGAAGGTCCGGATCGAGGAATGACCGGGCAGCATTATTTTTTAGCCATTCTGAATGATACTCGAACGAGCAGGTCTCTTTGCCTCTCAGGTTGTCGATATTCAGGAATCCCATGAATACAGGGAGGTCCGATGACCAGTTTTCGTAAACATAGATTTGTTTTGAGGCCATCACATATCCTCCGATTCCGTCTGTCTAGGGGCGCGTTTTCGCTGCGAGAGACCAAGATCCTGAAGCTTGCGGCCGAATTCATCGTCCTTGGCGACGAGGAGGAGATCCTGCTCAAGCCCGCCCAGTGCATGGAGCACAGCGACATAGGCTCCCATTGAGACGGAGGGAGATCCCTTCTCAACAGCCGTTACGGTTTGCCTCGACACGCCGGCTCGCTCAGCGACAAGCTCAGACGATAGCTCCCGTCTGAGACGTGCCAGACGAATCTGTTCTCCCATCTGGCTAAGGACTTTTTGAGACTGAGGGAATACATTTACAGCTTTTCTGCCCATGGATGCAGTACCTCCCGGAGATTTAGGGTGCCGACATGGCTAAAGAAGGTTTCTTCGCGATTACACTCATAATTATATTCATTAACATATGTAAAGTCAATAAATATGATCGTTATCAAAAAAGGATGTGTGATAAGCGCTTATGCGTTTTCACACATCCTTTTGGATGTTATCCTTTTGGATGTTATCCTTTTGGACGTTGTACGTGTTGGAAAAGGTTTCTCAGACCGAGATCTGCTGCATGGTCTCTTCCTGGAACTGGCGGGTGTAGAGGTTGTAGTAGTATCCCTTCTGGCGCATCAGGTCTCTGTGGCGACCCTGCTCGATGATCTTGCCGTCCTTGACAACAAGGATGACGTCGGCCTGGCGGATCGTGGAGAGACGGTGTGCGATGACGAAGGACGTGCGGCCCTTCATAAGCTTGTTGATCGCGTCCTGAATGAGCTTTTCGGTGACCGTGTCGATCGAGCTTGTGGCTTCATCGAGAACGAAGATACGCGGATCCGCGAGGATCGCGCGGGCGAAGGAGAGGAGCTGTTTTTCACCGGTCGAGAGGAGATCGCCTCCCTCACCGACGTCACTGTCGTAGCCCTTGTCCATGCGCTCGATGATGCCTTCGGCGGAAACGGCCTTGACTGCCGCCTCAATCTCTTCCTGCGTCGCATCCGGCCTTCCGTAGAGAAGGTTTTCGCGGACCGTGCCGGAGAAGAGGTGCGGGGTCTGGAGGACGTAGCCGATGTTGCTGTGAAGCCAGAGCTGCGAGCGCTCACGGGCATCGCGCCCATCGATGAGGATCTGACCGCTCGTGGGTTCGAAGAAGCGGCAGACAAGGTTCACCAGCGTGGACTTTCCGGCGCCGGTCTCACCGACGATCGCCACGTTCGTGCCCTGCGGGACCTTCAGGTTGAAATGCTCGAGAACGTATTCATCGCCGTCCGGATACATGAAGGAAACATCGCGGAACTCAACGTCACCGTGAAGCGGTTCCCAGTTCTCCTTCTTCGGATGGAACGCGTCACCGTACTTTTCGATGACTTCAGGCGAATCGGCGACATCGGACTCGGTCTCCATCAGGCGTGTAAAGCGCTCGACGTTGACCTGCACCGTGACAAGGTCGGAGATCGCACGGACGACCCACTGGATCGGCTCCATCATGTTCATCGCGTAGGTCGTAAAGACGGAAAGCGTACCGATGAGCATGAGGCCGTTCATCGTGATATAGCCGCCGCGCCAGAGAACGAGCGCGACTGCGAGATAGGACGCAAACGAGATCGTGCCAACGAAGAGCTGGCGGAAGTGCGAGGTCTTGACCGCGGTGCGGGTCATTTCGCGGCTTGTCTTGTTGAAGTCCTCGTTCATGCGCTCTTCCGCAACGAGTGTCTTCGTTGTTTTCGCGCCGGTGATGCCTTCGTTGAAGTTGCCGGAGATCTGCGAATTCAGCTCACGCACGCGGCGGTTGTATTTAACAAGCTTGCCCTGGAAGTACGCGGAGGCGACGGACGTGATCGGAACGATGACAAGAACCAGCAGCGCAAGCTTCCAGTTGATGAGAAGCATCGCCACGATCGTACCGACAATGTAGGACATGTTCCAGACACCGTCCATGAGGCTCCAGCTCACCAGTCCGCCGATACGGTTCGTATCGGACATGATGCGCGAGTGAATGTAGCCGACGCTGTTCTGGTTGTAGTAGGAGAAGGAAAGAGTCTGGAGATGGTTGAAGCTTGCCCGGCGCATGTCGCGGGTGATGTACATCTCGATCTGACCGCCGAGGTACGAGGAGTAGGTGTTGCCCGCGGTCTGGATCAGCAGGATCAGCAGATACAGGCCGATGAACCAGCCGATCGTATCAAGCGTGGATTCACCGACGTAGTGGTTGATCGCGTACTGCTGGAAAAGCGGAAGGATGATATCGATCACACCGGCCAGCAGGCAGAGGAGGACCATGCCGATGATGATCTTCAGATGCGGCTTTACATACGGAACGAGCTTGGGAAGGCCGAAATAGGGAAGGTGAACATACTGCTTTTCTTCCTTTGCAGAAGCGGCGTTCTGGGTATTTTCAGACATGCTTACACCTCCTTCCCTTCAACAGCAGCTGGGGAAGCATTGCTGCCCTCATCCTCGTCATCGTCCATCGAGAGCTGCATATCATAGATGTGGCGGTAGGTTCCGCCAAGCTCCATCAGCTCCGCAGGCGTTCCGCGCTCGATGATGTGGCCCTTGTCCATGACAATGATCTGGTCACAGTTCATCAAGGTGGTGACGCGATGCGAGATAAGGATGACCGTGGATTCACCAAGGTTTTCGTGCAGCTGAGCGCGGATCTTCGCGTCGGTCTCGGCGTCAACGGCCGAAAGCGAATCGTCGAAGACCATGATCGGCGCCTTCTGCGTCAGCATGCGGGCGATCGCGGTGCGCTGTTTCTGGCCTCCGGAGAGGGTCACGCCGCGCTCACCGACCATCGTATCGTAGCCCTTCTTAAACTCGGTAATGGCCTCATCGACGCACGCGATCGAAGCCGCGCGGCGGATGTCGTCCATCGGCATCTGACGGTTCGTGATACTGATGTTTTCGGCGATCGTGCGGGAGAAAAGGAACGGCTCCTGCAGGACCATACCGATGTTTTGACGCAGGTATTTGCGGTCCATGTCCGCAACATCGACCCCGCCGATCGTGATCTTGCCGCTGTTTTCCTCGAGCGGATAGAGGCGGTTCATCAGGTGCATCAGCGTAGTCTTGCCGGAACCGGTCGAACCGAGAATGCCGAGCGTGGAGCCGGCCTTGATCGTGAGGGAAACGTCATCGACAACCGGAATGTCCGGGGTGTAGCTGAAGGAAACATGGTCGAAAACGATGTCGCCGTGCATGTCGGGGCGGCGGTTTTCTTCAGGAACGCCTTCGCGGTCATGCTCCGTGTCGGAATTCATAATGTAGCGGATACGGTCGATCGAAACGCCGGCCTTACTCATTTCCGAGATCACGCGGCCGAGGTGACGGACCGGCCAGATCAGCATGGAGTTGTACGAAAGAAATGCGATAAACTCGCCCGCGGTGAGCGAATCGTTGACGCAGTAGACTGAGCCGAGCACCAGGATCAGGAGGACCTGCAGACCGGAGATAATGTCGCCGGCGCCCCAGAACAGGGACATCAGACCCATCAGACGGACCCAAAGGCCGGTGTAAAAATTATTCTGCTTTTCGAAGCGCTCACGCTCAAATTCCTCGCGGCCGAACGCACGCACGACACGCACGCCGGTGAGGTTTTCCTGCGCGATCGTGGAAAGAATACCCTCGTTGGTGTCCACTTCCATGAAATGCTCGCCGATCTTGGAGTGGAAGAAGATCGAGTAACCAATCACGATTGGAATGGAGAGGGCAGCGACAAGCGCCAGACGATAATCCATCGAGAACATGAAATAGAGGGAAAGCCCCATCATGATGACGATGCGGACGACGGAGGTGAGCTGCTCGGCAATGAACACGCGTACGCGTTCAACGTCCGAGGTGCAGCGCTGGATGATGTCGCCGGTCTTGTTCTCCATGTGCCAGCTGAAGGGAAGCTCCTGAATATGAGAGAAAAGGTCCTCACGCATGTGCTGCTGGAGCGTCTCGGCGCCCTTGTTGTTGAGCTGGTTCGTTGCGTAGCGAAGCAGTGCAATGAGCAGTGCCAGCGCAACGATCAGCGTGGCGATGATCCAGAGGTGGCTGCGCAGAAACGCTACGCCGCCGATCGCTTCGATCCGGGCGGTGACAAAGGCCGGGAACGTGAAGGGCTTGGTTCCGATGACCGAGTCAACGAGCGAGCGGGCAATCTGCGGGATCAGCATTTCGCAGAGCGTCATCAGGAACGATCCGATGATGCTGAGAACAAAGAAATGGGTACAGCCTTTTAGGAAATGCCAGGTCATGCCTAGCTGCGAGTAAGTGGGGCCGGTCTTGGCCGCGGAGTTTGCGGCGGAAGCGGCCGGTTTGGATTGGATTTGACTCATATGTAAATCATCCTGTCAGTGATAATTAAAACTGTTTGGAAAAGTGCGGTGTCTGCTAATGATAGCAGAAGTTTGGCATACTGACAACTGAAAAAGTGGACAAAAGTTTATCGCCGGGGAGCTCGCTCTTTTAATTTGAAGGAATTCGCGTTATAATACGGAAACGTAAGTGATGACAAACCATGCTGCCGCAGCGTGCGGCAGCTTAGATTGGAGACAGTATATGAAACTTGGACCGAACGACGCGTGCTGGTGCGGCAGCGGACGGAAATACAAAAAATGCCACATGATGCAGGACGAAAAGGTGCGCCTGTTTAAAGACAAGGGCGTGATCGTGCCGCCCCACAAGCTGCTCAAAACGCCGGACATGATCGAAGGCATGAAGCGCAGCGCCGTCATCAACCGGGCTTGCCTCGACGAGGTCGGCAAGCAGATCCGCGCGGGAATGACGACTGAGGAGATCGACAAGATCGTCTACGAAGTCACGACCGGCATGGGCGGAATCCCGGCCCCGCTGAATTACGAGGGCTTCCCGAAGAGCGTCTGCACCTCGATCAACGACGAGGTCTGCCACGGCATTCCGAGCGATGAGATCGAGCTCATCGACGGCGACATTATCAACGTCGACTGCTCGACGATCTTTAACGGATACTTCTCCGATTCGTCACGCATGTTCATGATCGGCGATGTTTCGCCGGAGCGCCGGCGCCTCGTTGAGGTCACGCGCGAGTGCGTGATGAAGGGCCTTGAGGCGGTCAAGCCTTGGGGACGCCTCGGTGATGTCGGTGCGGCGGTCAACGAGCACGCGACCAAGAACGGCTACAGTGTTGTCCGCGAGATTGGCGGCCATGGCATCGGCCTTGAATTCCACGAAGATCCGTGGGTCGGCTTTACGACCAAGGCGGGCACGGGCATGCTCTTAGTGCCGGGCCTGACCTTCACGATCGAGCCGATGGTCAACGCAGGCGAGGCGGACATTTTCTGCGATGAGGACAACGGTTGGACGATCTACACCGAGGACGGCAGCGATTCCGCGCAGTGGGAGATCATGATCACGGTCACTGAAGACGGTTACGAGCTGATCTGCGATTAATCATAAACATGAATACATATGAACGGTCGAAGCTCATGACAACGCGCCTGATGGCGATCCTTGCCAGCGAGGCTCCGGCCTTTTCTTTGGAAGAAGACGTAGCGGATATGCTGATCCGCGAAACGCTCGGCATCTCGGAAGCGGTCGAGAAGGCGGAGGAGAACCGAGAGTACTTTCAGGCGCTTCGGTACAACCTGCGGTGCCTTCCGGAAGCGGTGTTTGAGCAGGATCCGTATCTGCGGCAGGTGAAGGTCAATGAGCCGCACGAGGAAGGGCGGTTTACCCTCACAACCGCGAGCTACGCCCCGGGCGAGCTGCTTGCGTACGATATGCCAACAAATGACGGAAATCTTGTCGTTCCACGGCTCGGCTACACAACAAAAACGGTGCGTTTTCCCGCGATCTATGAAGGGGTAACGCCCTGGATGAGCGTCTGCCCGTCGGAGATGAACACGGTCGGGAAAGACGCGAAGGCATGCGCGGCGTATCTGAAGAGCTCAACACAGGGAGCGCCCCGCGAAGTGCTGGTGCTCGGACTCGGACTTGGGTATTTTCCTTTTCTGGTTCAGTCTGAGGTGAGTGAAGCTTCCTTCACGATTGTGGAGGAAAGCCCGGAGATCATTTCGCTGTTTACGAAACATTTGCTCCCGCAGTTCCCCTCGCCGGAAAAGATTCGGATCGTCCGCGCGGACGCGATCGAGTATCTGAACGATGTCCGGCCTGGTGACTATGATTACCTTTACGCGGACATTTGGCAGAATGAGATGGACGGAGCCGAAGCGTACCTTGCCATCCAGCGCCACGAAGCGAGACTTCCCGGAACGCACTTTGCTTACTGGATCGAAAAAGAAATCAAAACAGCCCTTGAAGATATGTAAACATCTCCAAGGGCTGTTTGCGTTTTGAATGATCAGCAGGTTTTTCTGTCTGAACCGGTTCATTCCCGGTGCAGCAGCTTCAGCCAGACTTCTTTGTGCGGCGCGAGATGTTCAGCGACGGATGAAGCGACTTCGCCTTCGCGGACCATCCGCTCGAATTCATCCTCAGAGACCCACTTGCAGTCGCAGGTCTCGCCTTCCTGAAGGGTGACGGCTTCCGTCTTGAAATCACGGAACAGAACGTACTCTTCACCAAAGGAATAGTCATTGTTCGCGCTTTCCGCAAACAAGAAAAAATCCTCCGGAGCGGCCTTGATCCCGGTCTCCTCGAAAAGCTCCCGAGCCATCGCCTCGCGGCCGGTCTCCCCGGCAATGACATGGCCGGCGGGATTTTCCCATTTCCCGGGCATAAAGTCTTTGCTGAGCGCGCGGCGGGTCAGGAAGATCTCATGCCGCGAGTTGAACACCCAGCACCCGACACAAAGCAGAAATTCTCCCTCCTGCAGGGAATAGGTTTTCCGGTCCACGACCTTGCCGGTCTTCTCACGCCTTGCATTGTAGATGTCTGCAAGTTCCATACGCGCGCCCTCACTTTCCTCAAATCATACTAAAAATATAGCACAGAAAAAAAGATTTTCAATTGTGAATTAAAGGCGTACACAAGGCTTGCACAAGCAATTGACAAATATTTCACGATGAAGTAAAGTAGTTTGTAACAGAAGGTTTTAGCCGCTTTCTTTGGCGGTAGGATAGACGATCCGGCTTTCCGGAGAAAGGTAAAAGATGAGATTAACTGAGGAACAGCAAGCCATACTGAATGGCTCGAAAGGCGAGACCATGGCGAAGGTCATGAAGACCCTTGTCATGTACGGCGATACGTTTCATGCGGATCGCCTTGTCCCGATCACCAGTGATTATGGTCATACCGTCATCAGCTTCGGCATCGGCGCGATGCAGCCGGTCTATGAGCTGTACGATGAGCTGCTGAAGGCCGGCGCGGTTTCCACGCAGCAGTTTTCGGCTGACCCGAGACCTCTTGACAAAAACGTTCCCTCCAATCCGCTGCAGGATCTGGTTTTCAAGATCATGTACAAGGAGCAGGAGCGCTACGAAAAGCAGCTCCGCCAGTTCGGCATCATCAATGACGAGGCCTACACCTGCACGAACTATCTGCCGGAGGTAGGCAACACCCCGAAGAAGGGCGACATCCTTTCCTGGGCGGAATCCTCCGCCGTCGTGTTCGCGAACAGCGTGCTTGGCGCGCGCTGCAACCGCAACTCGGGCATCATCGAGCTGATGGGCTCGATCGCCGGATTGGTCCCGGAGTTCGGTTTCCTGACGGACGACGGCCGCAAGGCAGACTATATCGTTGAGATCAAAACCAGGAGAAAGCCGGAAGCGCAGCTGCTTGGATCTGCGATCGGCATGCACGTGATGGAGAAGGTGCCGTACGTGGTCGGGCTCGATCAGTGGATCGGGGACGAGCTGAATGACGACGCGATCGCGTATTTAAAGGATTTCGGCGCGGCCACGGCCTCGAACGGTTCGGTTGGCCTGTACCATATCGAAAACCTGACGCCGGAAGCGAAGGAGTCGGGCCGCAGCCTCTTGAGAGAGGATGCGAAGGTCTATGTCGTGGACGATGCGGAGCTCGAACGCGTGAAGGAAAGCTACCCGGTGATCTGGAAGAACAAGGACGCCAAGCCGAAGCTGTGCTTCATGGGCTGCCCGCACATGACCTTAAAGCAGCTGAAGGACTGGACCGTCCGCATCGAAGCGCTGCTAAAGACCTCCGGCAGAAAACGCGTCGCGATTCCGACCGTGTTTACCGCCTCCCCGGGCGTTATGAAGGAATTTGCGAAGACCGAATACGCGAAACGCCTGAAAGAAACCGGCGTTATCGTCAGCTATATCTGCCCGCTGATGTACATGAACAACCCGCTTTGCAAGATCATGCCGGTCATCACCTCGTCAAACAAGCTGCGCACCTACACGAGCGCCCGCTACTACACCGAGGACGAGATCGCGCTCAAGATTACCGGGTTAGCGTAAGGAGGAAACAGCGATGACAAAAACGTTTCAAGGCCGGGTGATCGTTCCCGGCACCGCTAAGGCAGAAGCGCTGGTTTCGCACGGCGGTTTCAACACCCTCGCCAGTTATCAGATGGCCCTGATGTTCGGTGACAAAGAGGTCAAATGCGGGGACCAGAACAACCCGGACCTCTACCATAAATCGATGTTCCGCAAGGCGCTGTGCCTCCCGGAGACCATTGGCTCCACGACGGGCGGCATGGTTCTGTATTCGGCCTGCGCGCTCGATAAGCAGCCCGCCTGCATGCTCTTTTCTAAGACGATCGACTCCCTCGCGGCGTCCGGCGCGATCCTCGCGGCAAACTGGACCGAGGCGAACATGCCGGTCGTGGATGAGCTGGGGCAGGAATTCCTGGATTATGTCAAGGACGGCATGATGATCACGATCGCCGAAGACGGTCTTGTGACCGTGGAGGGTTAACATGAAACAGCAATACGAAGCATTGTTTACGCCGTGGAAGATCGGCAACTGCGAGATCAAAAACCGCATCGTGCTGACCTCGATGGGCGGCACCAACCTCTTGGGCTGGATGGAGAAGACGCACTTTGACAAGGCCGGCGCGGAGTTCATCCTCGAGGTCGCGAAGAACAACGCGGGCCTCGTCCTGCCGGGCTGCCAGCC
>ONYR01000022.1 GCA_900322165.1 uncultured Eubacteriales bacterium | reverse complement strand
GCCCCAGACGGCCGATCCGGCAAAGATCGGGATTCCGTAGTGAATATAATCCTTCAAAAGCACCTTGCTGCGGCGCGTCAGATCCGAAAGCTTCAGGTGCAGCTTGGTATCCTTCTTGGCTGCGTACAGCAGCACGATCCCGCTCTCCACGATGCGGCAGGTCAGCGTTGCCACGGCCGCACCGGCTACGCCCATCTTGGGGAAACCGAGCTTACCGAAGATCAGCACGTAGTTCAGCACAATATCGATCACAAGCGTCGCGATCGAGATGTACAGCCCGATCCCTACGGTTTCCACACACTTCAACGAGGTTAGAACGACCTCCGTCACAACGTAGAAAAGGTAGGAAAAGCTCACGATCCTCAGGTATTTCATCCCCTCTTCGATCACGGCCGCTTCGTTGGTATAAAGCCCGAGCAGGCGCCTTGGGAAGAAGAACGCGAGTGCAAAAAACAGCGCTCCCGTCGCTCCGACAAACCGCGCCGTCATCGCGGAGATGACCTTGATCGAATCGATGTCGCGCTTGCCCCAGTACTGCGTAGCCAAGACGAGCGCCGCGGTGCAGAAGCCCTGAATGAACCGCTGCAGCAGCGTCATCCACTGGTTCGCGACATACACGCCGGAAAGCGCGAGATCGCTCAGACTTCCGACCATGATGTTGTCGGCAAGGCCGACCGCGTAAACCAAAATACTCTGGCCCGCCAGAGGCAGAGCCAGAGCAAATAATCGTTGGTAGAACTTTTTGTCTTTTACAAGCCAGTCTGTCTTCATTGTTTTCTGTCGCTTTTTCGTTGAATCCTCCGCCCGGATCAGCGGTTGACGATCTCATACCCGGCCATCAGCATATCCCGTCCGAACCGGATCAGGCCGTTTTCAAAATCCTCAAGGATCTTGTCGCTGACAACGAGCTCCGGAATCACTTCCTCGGGAAGGAAACGCTTGCAGAGCTCCCTCACTTCGGGCATGATCTCGCGGATATTCATACGATCGTAGAAGACGATCATCTGCGGGTCCACCGTGCAGCAGATCGAAGCGACGATCTGTGCGACGCGGATCGCGGAAACGCTCTCCCACAGCTCGGTCTGATATTCCTTATCGAGGTTGAAGTCCTCGCCCATCGGCAGATAGCGAAGCTCACCCGCAAAGCCATGGTTGCCGCGGATCAGATGACCGCGCAGGTACAGGCCGCAGCCGCAGCCTCTCACGCCCATGCTCACGCACGCGAGCGAGCGAAAATCCTCCTGGAACGTCCGCTCATAGCAGCCGGTCGCGATCGCGTTCATATCGTTTTCGATGCGGGCCTTGATCCCGAACTTTTCTTCGAGATGCTGCTGCAGATCATAATTCCGAAGCCCGGTCTCGCCCGTTCCGAACATCAGCTTGCCGTAAGAAATACCGTAGGGAAGTCCCAGTGACAGCGCGCGGATCGGATAGTCCTCCATCTCCTTCGCGATCACCCCATCGAGCACCTCGATGAAGTTCTCCGGCGAAACCGTCTCTTCGATATCGTTCGACTTGACCCGGTCGCCAAGCGAGTTAATGATGAGCGCGCGCAGCGACGTGTTGGTCGGCATATACAGGCAAAGCACGTAGGCAAAGGCCGGATTGATAACATAAGACTGCGCATGGCGGCCGCCGGTCGTCTGGTCAACGCCGTTGGAGAGGATCTCACTGGAGTGAGCCATCTCATCCAAAATGCGGCTGACCGTCGGGAAGCTCAGCCCGGTATCTCGCGCGATCTTGGTCTTGGTAAACGCTTCTTCTCCCTGAATCGCCTTGCGAATCAGACTTTCGTTGATGTTTTTAACGATCGACTTATTGTAGCGAATTTCGGCCATGGCATTTCAAAACTCCTTTAAAAAGTAATTCGATTGTAGCACAGCCACTTTTAAAAAACAATAGAATATTTCGTAAAACGTACAGCCGCCAAGGCGGCGGCTGTAACAAAGTCTGAATATTTACTGCGGCAGCTCGATCAGTCCCATGTCGATCTTCAGACGAAGGATCCGGCGGACCGATTCATCGATGCGTTCCTCGGTGATCATACCATCGTCCACTGCCGAAAGGATGCTTTCGATCACGCCCGTGAAATCGTCCGCGATCAGCATGTCGTTGCCGGCCAGAACGGCCAGCACCGCCGCACTGTTTTCTCCGCAGTACTCCTGGATCGCACCCATCGCCAGGTCGTCAGTCATCAGAACGCCCTCAAAGCCAAGGGAACGCGCCAGCTCATGGAGCTCGGGCGAGAGCGATGCCGGGTATTCGGGATCAAAGCAGGTCACGACATTGTGGCTCACCATGATCGTGCCGGCACCGGCCTCGATGCCTGCGATGAACGGAAGGAAGTCTTCATTATAGAAGGTTTCCGCATCGCGGTAGTCGATCGCCATGCCGGTGTGGGTATCCTCGTTGTTGCCGTAGCCCGGGAAATGCTTCAGCGAGCAGGCCACACCGTACTCGTTCATGATCTCGACGGTCATGCGGATGAACTCGCAGGTCGCGTCAAGGTCGGTGCCGAAGGACCGATCATACATGAAATCGTAGGGATCGCCCGCGATGTCAGCGACCGGCGCAAGGTTCATGTTGAGGTGAAGCCGCAGCAGCAGCTCGCACTTTTCGCGCGTATCGGCCTCGATCGCGTCCCAGCCGCCGTCCTCAAAAATGTAGCGAGGCGCGCGGAAACGGTAATCACGATAATAATCGCTCACACGTGTGACCGTACCGCCTTCCTCATCCACCGCCATCAGCATCGGGATGTTGCTGACCGCCTGGCAGCCATCGATGCGCTCACGCACCGTATCCTCTGAATAACCGCTGAAGTCAACGTCAAAGAACACGTAGCCGCCGAGCTGATACTCTTCTGCGTAGTACGCTCCGCTCGAGGGTCCGGGGAAGCGCGCCATGATCATCTGGCCGACCTTTTCCTCCAGCGTCATCTGGCTCAGCAGCTCCTCGACAAGCGCTTCACGAGCTGCCTCGTAAGCCTCGTCCGTGCCTTGCTGCGGGGACTCTTCCGAGCTTTCGTCGGTATCTGAGCTGCCCTCTTCCGAGCTGCCCTCTTCCGTCCCTGAGGAACCCCCCTGTGATGCTTCATCCGAAGACTCCTGGCTTTCCGAAGACGTTTCGGACGATGCTTCCGAAGATGTTTCCTCGCTTGTCTGGCTTCCGGGTGAGAGCTCACTCTCTTGACGCGAGGATTCGCCGGAAGAAGCTTCCTCACGGCCTCTGCCGTTAAACAGCCCCGGCACCGCGATCATCACAATGATCAGGATGACAAGCGCTACCGCCAGGACGCCAAGCACGGAAGCTACCGCGATCAGTCCTCTGTTTCCCTTGTTTTTGCTCATGTCGGATCTACTCCTGTTTCAAAATGCATGGTTATCCGTGAAATAAAACCGGGCCCAACAAGGCCCGGCTTCACTCGTCTGATTTCACAGCTCCTAAGCGGAGCCTGCCCCTTCAGCAGGGCTTACCCAAGAAGAATCAATCTTCCTCCCCGGTCTGTGCTTTAATGATCTCAACGAGCTCACCGAAGGTTTTCGGCGGGTTCTCCAGATCGAGCTGAACATCGAATTCGTCCTCGCAGCTCATGGTCAGGTCAACGATCGACAGAGAGTCCAGATCCAGTTCTTCAAAGGTGGTATCTTCGGTGATCTCGGTATTATCGAGAACTTCCTGCTCTTTCAGCATGTCGATGATTTTTTCAAGAATCATGTGTGTGTCCTCCGTTTAAGGAAATTTGCTAATGCCTGTAAAGGCGCTTCATAAGCCTCTTTTCAGGGTAAGTATAGCCGAGCGCTTTCAGCCTGTCAACCTTTTCGCTGTTTCTCGCTTTGATTTCGGAAAAATTTAAAAATCCGTTGAAAGCGCCAGATAATTCGTTTATAATTACTTTGTATAGCTTAAATTTGGGGTAGTGTCCTTTTTTGTGCGCTTTGCTGATGAAGTCTTTTCCTCTCCAAAATGCATCAAAAGCTCGGGCAGTACTTCCCCATGTCAAGATAAAGAGAAAAAAAAGGTGGTGCAATGTCATGGCAGAACAGCAACAGAAAAACCTGATCATTACCGCATACGGCCTTTCTTCAACGGGAAAAGGCCAGAACCTGGACAACATGTACATCAACGGCCGCTACATCAACGTACAGACCGAGACGATGTCCAGGATCCAGAAAACGGAAAACGCTCCCTTCCAGGTATACGGCGTTTCCGATTCCGAAAT
>ONYR01000088.1 GCA_900322165.1 uncultured Eubacteriales bacterium | reverse complement strand
CCGCTTCGTGCACGCTGCAGCGCTTCATCTCGCGCTCTTCTGCGCTCAGCCGCGCGTTCCCGCGCCTTTTCCTTGCGCTTCTTCTCTCGAACGATCAGGTATGTCGCTCCGCCGCCGACCGCTAAGACCAACAGCAGAACCAGTACAACGACCGCCCCGCCGGACATTAACAAAATGCTTGTGTTCATACAGTGTCACCTCATTTTATCTGTCTCTTTTATAGGCTGCATCCATGGCTTCGTGCCATGGAAACACTTTTTGCAATTTTATAACAAATCTTACATATTATAACAGATTCTTCTTGCGTTGTACAGTCCCCCGCCATGATCACCTCTGACAAGGAGATCAAACATCCCTTTTCTTCCGCCTTTGGCTTTATGCAAATTGATGATTGCATTTTTATGCACTATAGTTGTATAATAATGCAATAACGTCAATTTCCTGCAAGGAGAAATCAAAAAATGATAAAAGTTGGAATTATCGGTGCCACCGGTTATGCCGGCGCCGAGATCGTTCGCCTCTTGCTTCAGCATAAAAATGCAGAAATCGTCTGGTACGGTTCCCGCTCCTATATTGATCAGCCCTTCGCCAGTGTTTACAGAAACTATTTCCAGCTTGTCGAGGACAGCTGCCTTGACGACAATATTCAGGCGATGGCTGAGCAGGTCGACGTCATTTTTACCGCGACCCCGCAGGGCCTGTGCGCCTCGCTTGTCAGCGAAGAGCTACTGAAGAAGGTCAAGATCGTCGATCTTTCCGCAGACTTCCGGATCAAGGATCCCCTCAAGTACGAGACCTGGTACGGGATTCATCATGCCGCGCCCTCATTCCTTTCCGAAGCGGTCTACGGACTGCCGGAGATGAACCGCGACACGATTTCAAAGGCCCGCATCATCGCCAATCCCGGATGCTACCCGACCTGCTCGATCCTGACGATCGCCCCGCTTTTAAAAAAGGGACTGATCGACCCCAAGACGATCATCATCGATGCCAAATCCGGCACCTCCGGAGCCGGGCGAAGCGCCAAGACCGCCAATCTGTTCTGCGAGGTCAACGAGAATATGAAGGCCTACGGTGTCGCTTCGCACCGCCACACCCCTGAGATCGAAGATCAGCTTTCGATCGCTGCCGGTGAAGACATTCTCCTCAGCTTTACCCCGCACCTTGTCCCGATGAACCGCGGCATTCTGGTGACGGCCTACGCATCGCTTACGGATCCGTCGGTCACGGAGGAAGAGCTTCGCCAGGTATACGAAGAGGCGTACAAGGATGAATACTTCGTCCGCTTCCTGCCGAAGGGCGCTCTTCCCGAGACCCGCTGGGTCGAGGGCAGCAATTTCGCGGACGTCAACATCGTTCTTGACAAACGCACCAACCGCGTTGTCATGATGGGCGCGATCGACAACCTTGTCAAAGGCGCCGCCGGACAGGCCGTCCAGAACATGAACCTGCTCTTCGGGCTTCCGGAAAACGAAGGCCTTACGATGCCTCCGCTCTTCCCGTAACGTCAGCCAGATCTGTAGTCAACCAGGACTTTATATATATCCCAGAAAGGAATTCTCATGAACTGTCACATCATCGAAGGCGGTGTCACCGCTGCTAAAGGTTTTTCAGCCGCTTCCACCGCTGCCGGCATCAAATATAAGAACCGCGCCGACATGGCCATGATCTACGCTTCGGTCCCCTGTGCTGCCGCCGGCTGCTTCACGCGCAATCTTGTCAAGGCCGCGCCAGTCAAATGGGACCAGAAGATCGTCTACGAATCCAAAAAGGCTCAGGCCGTGATCATTAACGCCGGCATCGCCAACGCCTGCACCGGTCAGGAAGGCATGGACTACTGCCTCAAGACGGCCGAGAAGGCTGCTGCGGTACTGAACGTCAGCCCGGATCATGTCGCAGTCGCTTCGACCGGCGTCATCGGCATGCAGCTGCCGATGGACAAAATCGAGGCAGGCATCGACGCGATGGCTCCGCAGCTTGCCTCTACGCTCGAGGCCGGAAACCTTGCCGCGAAGGCGATCATGACAACCGACACGCACTCCAAAGAGGCTGCGTGTGAGGTCACGATCGGCGGCAAAACCGTCACGGTCGGCGGCATGTGCAAGGGCTCAGGCATGATCCACCCCAACATGTGCACAATGCTGAGCTTTATCACGACCGACTGCGCCATCGATCAGGCACTGCTTCTCGAAGCGCTGCAGGCGGATGTCGAGGACACCTACAACATGATCTCCGTGGACGGCGACACCTCGACCAACGACACCTGCTTTGTCATGGCAAGCGGTCTGGCCGGCAATCCGTGCATTCAGGAAAAGGGCGACGATTACGAGACCTTCAAGGCCGCGCTGCACTATGTGAATCTGACGCTCGCGAAAATGATGGCGGGCGACGGCGAAGGCGCGACCGCTCTCTTCGAGGTCAAAGTCATTCACGCCATGGACAAGGCGCAGGCCAAGGTCCTTGCTAAGTCCGTCATCACCTCGAGCCTCACCAAGGCTGCCATTTTCGGTCACGATGCCAACTGGGGCCGTATCCTTTGCGCGATGGGCTACTCGGGCGCTACGTTCGATCCCGAGGCCGTCGATCTGTACTTCCAGTCCGCCGCCGGCTGCATCCAAATTATTGAAAACTCCGTTGCGCTTCCCTACAGCGAGGAGGAGGCCACCCGCATCCTCTCCGAGGACGCCGTCACCGCCATCTGCGACATCAAGATGGGCGATGCCGAGGCGACTGCCTGG
Source organism: uncultured Eubacteriales bacterium (assembly GCA_900322165.1). Lineage (GTDB taxonomy): Bacteria > Bacillota > Clostridia > Lachnospirales > Bianqueaceae > RUG760. The sequence goes on along the minus strand of ONYR01000088.1, from coordinate 10,363 downwards.
GGATGCGACCTGACCTTTGATTATGTGAAGATCAACGCAGATTACCGAAGTTAACGGTTGGAGGTTTATCATGGTTAAGCAGGCTTATCTGGATAAGGCAAGTGTTTTGATCGAGGCGCTGCCTTACATTCAGCGTTTTAATCGCAAGATCGTTGTTGTGAAATATGGCGGGAGTGCCATGGTCGATCCGGAGCTTAGGCGTGAGATCATCAAAGACGTCGTCTTGCTGAAGCTTGTCGGATTCAAGCCGATCATCGTCCACGGCGGCGGCAAAGAGATCAGCCGCTGGGTCTCCAAGGTCGGCATGGAGCCGAAGTTCGTTAACGGACTGCGCGTGACCGATGAGGCGACCATGGAGATCGCGGAGATGGTGCTTAACAAGGTCAACAAGGAGCTTGTCTCCTACGTCGAATCGCTCGGTGTTCACGCAGCGGGCATTTCCGGCAAAGACGGCAATCTGCTGACGGTTGAGAAAAAACTCTCGGGCGGCGAAGATATCGGTTTCGTCGGCAATATCACCAAGGTCAACCCGAAGGTGCTTCTCGATCTGCTGGACCGCGATTTTCTTCCGATCGTCTGCCCGATCGGCATGGACGAAGCGTTCCAGACTTACAATATCAACGCGGATGATGCCGCCTGTGCGATCGCCGAGAGCGTCAACGCAGAAAAGCTCACGTTCCTGACCGATATCGAAGGCGTGCTGCGCGACAAAAATGATCCGGAGTCGCTCATCTCCGTCCTGACCGTCGGGGAGGCGGATGAACTGATCAAGGCCGGCAACGTCGGCGGCGGCATGATCCCCAAGCTCCAGAACTGCATCGATGCGCTCTCCGCGGGCGTGATGCGGGTTCACATTCTCGACGGCCGCATTCCTCATGCCCTGCTGCTGGAGATCTTTACGAACAAAGGTATCGGCACAGTCATCACCGCCGGCGATGCCTGACGCGCTCACCCTATCACTCCAAAGAGGTTCACCATGTCTAAAGAAACCATTATCCATAAGGCTGAATCGGTCCTGCTCCACACCTACAATCGTTTCCCCATCGTGTTTGATCATGGCAAGGGTGTTTATCTCTACGACACCGATGGGAACAAATATCTCGATTTTGCCGCCGGGATCGCGGTCTGCGCGCTCGGCTACCACTACCCGGGCTTTGATGAAGCCCTGAAAGACCAGATCGACAAGCTGACGCACATTTCCAACCTGTTCTATTCCGAGCCGAACCAGGAAGCCGGCGAAATGATTCTTTCTCTCTCCGGCATGAGCAAGGTTTTCTTCACGAACAGTGGTGCGGAAGCGATCGAAGGCGCGCTGAAATCAGCTAAAAAATACGCCTGCAAGAAAAAAGGGCATGCCGGTGGCGAGATCATCGCGATGCAGCATTCGTTCCACGGCCGCACGATCGGCGCCCTTTCCGTCACCGGCACCGACCATTACCGCGAACCCTTCGAGCCGCTGATGGGCGGGGTACACTTTGCCACCTTTAACGATCTTGACAGTGTCAAAGCCTGCATCAACGAAAACACCTGTGCGATCATTCTTGAGCCGATTCAGGGCGAGGGAGGCATCTATCCTGCGGATCCGGAGTTCCTGAAAGGGGTCCGTGCACTTTGCGATGAACATGATATTCTTCTGATCTTTGACGAGATCCAGTGCGGACTCGGCCGTTCCGGCTACGCGTTCGCGCATCAGGCCTTCGGCGTAAAGCCCGACATTCTGACCGTCGCCAAGGCGCTTGGCAACGGTGTTCCGGTCGGTGCGTTTCTGCTGAACGAAAAAGCGGCCGCCTCCTCGCTTGAGGCCGGCGACCACGGTTCGACCTACGGCGGCAATCCTTTTGTCTGCGCCGCAGTGGTAAAAACACTTTCGATTTTTGAGGAAGACGGCATTATTGACCATGTCAAAGAAACCGCCCCCTACCTTGAAAAGGCGCTCGACGGGCTCGTTGAGGCTCACCCGCTCCTGAAGGGGCACCGCGGCATGGGCTTCATGCAGGGCATCATGGTCGATCCTTCGGTTCCGGTCGGAAAGATCTGCAGCATGGCCCTCGAAAACGGCCTTGTCGTGATCTCCGCCGGCGGCAACGTCCTGCGCCTCGTTCCGCCGCTCATCATTGAGAAAAAGCACATCGATGAGATGGCAAGGAAGCTGGATAAGACCCTGACGCAGCTCGGGGTATGAAAACAGACATCTGATAACAAAAAAGGGCTTGTGAAACTCCTTCACAGGCCCTTTTCGTCGTTTATTTATTGTCCGCGTCCCCTCTGATCAGCGCGGCATTCCGCCCATCTGAGGCTTGCGCTCTTTCCGCGGTACATAAAGGTCGAACTGATACAGGAACGGTTCCTTTCCGGGCAGGCCGATGATCGCCTGGCCGGTGGAAAGATTCGTGATATCCCAGTCCTCCACGACCGTTGCCTCGCGCATCTCCTCGACCATGCCGCGCGACTGTACGATCGGCATGTAGGCTTCGAGCTTGCGGTTGGAGCCGAACATGTCTTTCATGTACTCGCGAGACGCGGAATCCGTGACGCGGAAAAACATGTCCGTCGAGAAACCGGACATGATACTGCGCGCACGCTGCTCGCCGTAGTTGTCATAGATCTGCTCGACGTTCTGGATACCGATCATGAACTTAACGCCAAGGCTTCGGCCGAAGTTGACCGCGTCATCGATGTGCGTCAGGTTCGGCAGAAGGCGGAACTCGTCGGTGATAAAGTAGACGTTGCCTTCGCTGCGGGTACGGCCGAGCGCTTCCTTGATCGCCATGTCAAACATCAGGCTGTAGATCGGCGTCAGCATCTCGCCGAGGCTCAGATCATACTCGATAAAGATCTTGCGGCCGGCCTTCTCGCGCACCAGCGAACGAACACCAAGCGTGCCGGTCCTCGCAAAGTTGCCGACAAAAATGTTGCGGACCACCTGCTGCAGCTCGGAGAGAACGCCCTGCGTCTGCGCGGAATCATCCTTGGAGATGTAGCTTGACATTGCGCGCAGGTCATCGTAGGACATCAGCATCTCGCGCAGATCCTTGGAGGTCGATTTATTTATGTAATTGACAAGATTCCGGTTCGTCCGGTCCTTGGCCGGGATCGCACGGAAGAAATGCAGCATGCAGGCCATGAAGATGTCGCGCGCCGCGTTCGGGAAGAAGATCTGGTTCGTGTTCTCGCACGCTTCCTTAAACAAGCTCTTGGAGATCTCCAGAACACTCTCGTACTGGCGGCTGCCAGTCGATACTTCGTTGAAGATGTTCCAGTAATTCTTCCGGCCAAGCTGATCCGAGGCGGTGGAATCGTTGCTGATAACCACATCACCGGGCTTGTAGAACTCCTGATAGAAATCACCCTTCGTATCGAAGATGATGACAACGTCTTCCGGGCGGATCTGATGGTCCAGCTGATCCACGATCTGGAAGAAAGCGTTGGTTTTACCGGTTCCGATGCCTCCGAGCAGCATGATATGCTTGCTGAGAATGCTCTTCGTCAGCCCGACGCGTGCCCACTGACCATAGCCGCTCTTGCCGGCAAGGTACACCGGACAAGGCTCATTCGGCAATTCCGGGACAACGTTCTGAAGGCAGTTGCCGTTGATGACTTCACTCTTCGAGTTACGGCCACGCTGTGATCCTCCCGGAGCAGTCTGCGCCTGCGACTGAGCGGTCGGACGCATGGCACCCGGCTGCATGCCGCTCGGCTGCGCCCCGCCCTGCTGCACAGCTCCCTTCGGAGTCCCCTGAGGAACACTGCCTTGCGGAGCTCCTGCTCTCGGACCGAAGTTCTGCTGCCAGGACGCGCCCGGCTGCGGACTTTGGTTATAGTTCTGGTTTTGGTTCTGATTTGGATTCCAGGGCATCGTCTGTCACTCCTTTGCTTCAGGCATCGTCCATGCCGTCGTCTTCTTCCTTATTCTCGGTCGTGGTCGTCGTGGTTGTGGTGGTCGTCTCACTGGTCACCGTCACCGAATCTTCGGTCTCCTCGACGGTCGTCTTCTCCTCGACCTTCACTTCCGTTTCCACCTCGACCGTTCCGTTTTCTTCGGACTCCTCTTCCTCTTCTTTCGCTTCCTCGATCATAATGACGTCATCATCCACGTAGTCATAATCGTCTTCATAGTATAGGTGAACGTCACGTGTTGTCCCGTCCCCTGAGTTTAGAAGAGTATCACTTCCTATTGGCTTTTCGCCCCAGTTCGGATTTGGAGTATCATAGGCAACGGCTTCTGACGTTCCTCCGGTGAGTCCATTCGGATTGTAAAAGCTGTTAGCCGTAGCCTCCTCACCGGTCGGTTTTACAATTCTAATCCCCTCTGTGTTGTGGACTTCTGTTACCACATATTCATCGCCAAGGCTTCCCTGCGGTTTTCCGAGAAGGAATTCAAGTGAATTCGGATCCCCGCCGCATTCCTCAATCATAATGTCGAGTTCGTCTTTCGGAATGATGTACATCGAATATCCATCATCGGCCACACCGTACGTAGGGTTTTGAAAATAAAACTGATAGTACGTATTTTCATCAAAAAGACGTCCGAACCCCTGATCAAAGGCCTCTTCCCACGTACGTGTTGCCTGAACCCTCTTGAGTCGATCAAAGTATCTTAACATACTTTGTAATGCGTTTTCGCTCGGATGGAACGGTGCAGTTTTGCCTCCATTGTAGGCCTCAATCAAAGCACGCAGTTCTTCTAACGTCATAGCAGTGACACCCCGAATCTGGCTTTCATTCCAAGATTGCTGCGCATCATCTGTCCCCAGAGCCCTTCCTTTTCAAACTCTCCTACCAGAACAAAGCTCTTCGACAGTTCTTCCTTACGGCTGCGGAACGCTTTCCTTAACTCTTCACGATACCACATATAATTAACGATCACGAAAGGCGCTTTTTTGCCCAGTTCAAAAAAGAGTTCATTCCAGCAAAAGTTATACGCATACCACACCTCTTCCGGCGTTCCTTTCAGCAAGTCTTCCACCGCCTCACGGAACCGGTCCGGTATGTCCGAATGATGTCCCTCACGATAAACCGGATAGAGTCCGTTTCGGATCACGTATGCGATATCCGTAGGTAAATCAACGGGAAAATCACGATCCGGTGCCCAGGCGTAGCCGTTTCTCCCGGTGATCAGGTCTGTAAGGCAGTCGTTGTCGAGTGCCCGCTGCACCAATTCCTTTACACTCTCACTCATGCCGTCTCCTCCTTTTACAAATCCAGCGCCCACGTTTCCGCGGGCGCTGGGCATTGAAAGCTTACGATCAGTCGACACGCCACTTCTCGATGGCACCGTCGCCCATGATCTGGATATCGTCGATCAGAGCGCCGATCTCTCTCGAAGCCACTTCGGCGTCGATCCACGGAATGACTTCCGCGAAACCGGTGAACTCGTTCTCCGCGTTCTGGTTGAAGAGGTTGATTCTGGATCTTCTGATCTGAACCGCGCCGTTGCCGGCCGAGGTCTTCACGGAGAGAACCAGGTTCTTCACAAAGACAACGAGCACCCAGTTAATGATGTAGATCACCAATCCGATCAGCATGAGCGGGATCATCCACTTTGCCATGCCGAATACGATAAAGGCAAAGACAAGATTGCAAAGGCCGATCGTCGAGAAGATCAGCTTTCCCGGGAACTCCTTATGAACCAGGAAGAACGGAACAAAGCCGCCGATACCGAGGACCATCGAAAGAATGCGGCGCATCGCCAGCGAGTTGAAGGCTGTCAGGAAATTCATTCCGAAGAAGACCACGACCGCCAGAAGCAGCGTTGCCAGGAACCAGTTCAGCAGGCTGAAATGATAGTCGGTACGGATCTCCACACCGGCGAGGTCGCTGATGGAGAATTCATACTGCTGCGAGAGCGGACCGACAAGGGAACGGCCGGTCGCACGGAAGATCAAACGCTGGTTCGTGACCTGAAGTCTGCCTTCCGCGCGCTGGAAGACCGCACGAGTGCGCAGGATCGCCAGATCATACTGTTTGATCGGGATTTCGTTTTCATTGGTCGCGATGCACTCGGGAACGATCTTTCTGCCCCGCTCATACACGCCCATCGAATTGGACTCGGGAGTACCGATGCCCATCTTGTTTTTGAACTTCGCCGTAAACTGGCGAACATCATTGACGTTTAATGTCTTTTTCGGCCGGCTGCACACACAGATCTCACCGTCTGCAATCGGACGACCGCAACGAGAACAATATGCCATTTTTCAGTCCCCCTTAATAACTAAACAGATAAGAATCCATGCTCGTGATCACCCAGCCTCCGTTTGTGTACTCAAATTCCACATAGCCGGACCGACTCGATTCATATTCGCTGGTTGAATTATTGTACACTTCCACAAAAGTGTTCGTCACAAAAACATAGCCTTCAACCGTAATGGTTCCACTGTAGGAGTAGTAATTAAGATTGTCCAGCTTAAGATCCTTGAAGCTTGCCGATTTAAGTCCATAGCCATCCGTTATGTCAGCGTCACTCACTGCCCACTCGTACGAATAAGAAATGTTCTCACGCGCATAATCGGTCATCTTCAGATCCAGCGAATACAGATCACTGCCGGCAAAAATACCCGTCCAGATCGTGGTCAGGGTGCTGTTTACCAGCTTCTGCAGTTCATTTTTAACGCTCTCACTCAGCACAAAGTTGTACGGCTTGTATTCGCCGCCGCTATAGCCGACATCGACGATCTCATCGATCGTTTCAAACAGATTGCTGGTGATGCGAATGTTGTGGGCGCCCCTGAAGAGGTATAACTCATCATAGTAGTCCCAGCCGCCATCCGTATAAGCAGGGGCAAGCTGCATGCCATCCACAAATACGACCGAACCCATCGGAACCGTAATGTTCAAAGAACCGAAGAGATTGCTGGCATCGATCTTGTATTCCTTGCCGACCTTCTTTTCTTTTTCCGCAACCGAAACGGTCATGTAACGAACGTCATCCTTGTCGGTCGACTCGCTGGTCGTGTAGGACACGGTGTAGCTCATGCTTTTGGCGGTCATCGCTTTGAAGACCTCGGGATCGCTGACCATAAGCGGGATCTTTACCTGCTCGGCCGAATCTTCGATCTTGAATTTTTTGATGTCGGGCGTCACGCCGGTCATTCTCTCGATGAAGGCATCCTTTGTCAGCATCGGAGCATCTTCCGGCAGGTCAAGCATGTTGTAGACTTTGCCCCAGTTTGCGCTTTTGTACGCCTGAACATAGGTTTTGACCGTATTCTTCGGTCCGTTGATGCTTTTTACGATCGCGTTGACGCCAAGAAGCAGCGCCATTCCCAGGATCATAAACAGGAAGATCTTGACGGTTGGCTTCTTGAAGAACGCGCCGATGGAACCCTCTTCCGCTCTCGGGTTCACCGGCGGCTGATTGTCGTAGAGCTGTGAGCCGCAGCCTTCGCAGAAGCGGCTTCCCTCTACGTTGAACTTTCCGCAGTTTGCACAGAACATGTTCTTTCTCCTCTTTTTCTTATTTAGAACAAATAATAGGATTAAATCCTAATTCACTATCTTATACTTTTCATCGGATAAATGCAATAAGCTTTTGTGATGAATTGCTTAGATCGTGCGAAGCCAGCCTTCGATAAAGACGCTTTCGTACTCGTGGGCTTTCGCACTCGGGTGAGTGTTTTTCGGGGGTGCGACCGCAAACATCTGCGTCCGGCGCGCTCTGACTTCTTCGGAGATGGCGGGGTTGGTGGAACGGCCCATGACCGGGCAGCGCTCATCCCCGTTCAGATCCAGATACGGAATGCCCCACTTTTTCGCGATCGCGATCTCCGCAAGACGGTAATCGTCGGTCTCGCAGCCGTTCGAGATGAGCATGCCGATGTGCGCAAACGGATATTCACGGATGAGATAATCCAGCACCGTATTCCACGCTCCGTAAAAGGTATCGATCTGCGTATCCTCGATCGTGCCAAGATGGATCGTGCCTTTTTTGATCTCGCCGTCATCCGCAACGGACTTCGGACGGTGATGACTGTCGTTGATTCCGAAATACAGCGTGATATAGTCTACGTCCTTGTCGATCGTTTTATACAGCCCGCTCGTAAAGGTGTTGAGAAACTCCTCATCCGAAGGCGTCGCGATGCACATGCCGCCGACCGCCAGATGCTGGATCTCCATGTTGTTGCGCTCTGCGATCAGGTATCCGTAGGTTCTGTTTTTTCCGGCAAACCGGCCTTCTTTGAAGATATGGTCGGTATTGTCGGATCCCTTAAAATCGCCGTTGCTGAAGCTGTCTCCGCAAACGGCCCACTTCTTTCCTTCCAGAACGTTCATTTCACTTACTGTTCTCCTGTCTTGATATCAATGCCCAGCTCTTCCGGAAGGAATCTCGGACATACGTTTTCCGATACGGTAATGACGGACGATGCGAGTCTCGATCCGATGACTGCCGCCTCGCCGAGTGTCTTTCCGTAGGTCAGGCCGATCGCGACCCCGGCAAAGAACGCGTCTCCCGCGCCGGCTGTATCCCTCACGTCGACCTGCTGCGCCGGGCAGACGCCGATCTCTCCGTCCATCGAAGCGTAGACCGCGCCCTGCGCGCCCATGGTCACGACCATCGAGGGGATGCGCGCGCTCTTCACGCGGTGCAAAAGCTCGACGCTCAGCTCCTGAGGTGTCAGCTCATCGAAATCCGCTGCGAACAAGATCCCGGCTTCCTGCACATTGCAGACAAAGCAGTCGATCGACTGGAAGAAATCACGGCGCTCCGAGGCGATGCTCATGTTGGCGACGACGGCGTAGACCCGCTTATGGTACTTCTCCGCATAGTGGAAGATCTGCTTGATGACTTCCTTGTCCATGTCGATCTCAACGATGACGCTGTCCGCATCCCTGAAGATCTCATCACCGTGCTCCTGCAGCAGGTAGGTCATGGCTTCCATCCGCGGACGCTTGGAAATCGAAGAGACGATATCGCCGGTCTGGTCATGGATCGCGAGCCACAGTCCCATTCCGTCCTTCACCTGTGCAACGAAGCGTGTATCGACCTTGTGCTTCTTCAGCTTTTCCAGCACGTCGGTGCCCTGTGCAGTATCGTCCACCATGCTGACAAAACGCGGCCTAAGCTCCACGTTCGCAATGTCCTCCGCAACGTTGCGGCCGACTCCGCCGTGAACGAACTCGACCGAACCGGAATTGCGGCCGGCTGGGATGTACTTATGATCCGGGAAGCCCTTGATATCGACAAACACGTTTCCGCAAACAACAATCGGCATGTTCCTGCTCCTTTTTCAATGCTTTTATTCGTTTTTCGGACACTTTCTTTCCTTTCGGTTCCGTCAGAGGCGGGTCAGAAAGGAAAATACTGATAGCGGTCTATCTGGAAATAGTGATCGTTCTTGGACATACGGTTGATCAGGATGAACGACAGGATGAAGAGGATCACGACAAAGATGATAAAGAAGATCTCCCCACTGCCTGTTCCGATCGTCGCGATGTAGTCGTAGGTGCCGTGGATAAACGTCGGAATGATGACCGCCAGCATGCGCATCAGTTTCGATCTGCCGCGCTCGCCAAGATAGGCATAGCCGCGGGCCAGCCCGTAAAAGACTCCCATGAATACGCCAAAGCACGCATGCCCCGGGATCGCTGTCAGAGCACGGATGATCGCCGCTGAGAAGCCAAACCGCAGCACATAGCCGATGTTCTCAAAAAGCGCAAAGCCTAGGGAAACAAAGACCGCGTACACGACGCCGTCATACTGGCAGTTGAACTCGTGCAGCTTCCAGGTCGATCGCTTCAGAACGAAGTACTTTGAGCACTCCTCCACCATACCGACAACGACAAAGTACAGCAGCACGTTGTAGAGCGGATGGCTCTCCGGCACGATCAGTCCGAGAAGCGCCTGCAGGATCCATTCCAAAACGAGCGCGATAACCGTAGAGAGAACGCCCATCAACACCAGCTTCCACAAAAGCCTTGGGCTCTCCTTTTCCAAACGGTCCGACTTATAGACCTTCCACATCAGAATGAGCGCCGGGATCACCGCCGCGATAACCATTCGCCAGTGATAACTCAACAGCGGCGCCATGATAAAGAAAAACATCCTGAAACTCCTTTAAAAGAATTTGACTTCTTACGATTCACTGAAATCCGTATCGAGCACGATCGCCAGCGTGTAATCCGGATACATCGCCTGAATCTCATTTAAGATCTCGCGATAAACCGCACGGCGGTCCGGAGCATCGAAGCTGACAATGACGTCAAAACGCATGGTCTTCTTCTCCATGTTGACGTAGAAGCCGTGGATCTGCAGCACATATTCATGCGCCATGACCGCTTCCTTGACACGCTTCATCATCTGCGCGGCCTCGTCGTTGCCGGTATTCAGGGAATACACACCGACGGCAGTCAGCAGGACATGATGCTT
>ONYR01000198.1 GCA_900322165.1 uncultured Eubacteriales bacterium | reverse complement strand
GAACTCGTACTTCTCTCCCTCGAGCAAGCCTAACTTCTCTACAGAGACGACATCTCCTGCCTGTACCCGGTACTGCTTTCCACCTGTTTCGATTACAGCGTACATGGGGCACCTCCTTTAACAAAAACTCGCTGAATACGGTACCTTTCGGATTTCAAACCTCTTCATGCGGCAACTTCGATATTTTATCACACGAGTAAAACGTTGTCAACGGGCTGAAACGCTTTATTTATGCACTTTTTGAGACGTTTAAAGGACCTTTGATACTGAAATTCAGCATGCGCGGCAAAAAAAAACTCCGGGCAAAAGACCCGGAGTCAAAACGAGGCAGCAATATCTGACATTTATCGAAGCAGACGGAAAACGCCTGTTCAACAAACGGAGACAGCAAAATGAGATCATCCGGTCAGTCGGTCGGATACGAATAGACCGGCAGGACAAGGTATTCCCCGCTGATGAGGTCGCTGGAAGTCAGGTTGTTGATCTGCTTCACGGTTTTGATATAGGCGCGGGTATCCATCGAAGACAGCTTGTAGGTCTCCGCGAGGGACCAGAGCGTGTCTCCGGGCATCAGCTGAACGGATTCGTAAGAGGTAAGCACATATTCGTCCGCCCCTGCTTTGGTGGAAGCGGAAGACAAAAGCAGTCCGAAAAGAATAAAAATGACGGCCATCAGGAATCCGATCAGATAACGGTAGGAACGGTTGGACTTTTTGAGCTGATAGGTACGGGAACGATAGTAAGACGGAAGTGTCATGGCGCAGCCTCCTTGTTTGTGTTTGTTCGCTTGATGTTCGGTTCGTGTTCGTTTTATGTTCGCATCATACCAGAACAGCGAACAGATGTCAAGGAACAAAAAATCGGTTGTACCAAAATTTACACGAACGTCCGTTTGACACGATTTTCGGGGTATGCTATAATGTTCTAAAATAACTGTGTTCGACCGAACAAACATATAGAGGAAACTGACATGGAACTTAACGGAAAACAGCGCGAAATACTGGAATTTATGGTCAAATATCAGGAGGAAAAAGGCTATCCTCCGGCCGTTCGTGAGATCGGCGCGGCGGTTGGCCTCAGCTCCACTTCTACTGTTCACGGGCATCTCTCCCGTCTTGAAGCCAAGGGCTATATCCGGAGGGATCCGTCCAAACCGAGAGCGATCGAGATCGTCAAAGTTCCCGAGGCGCCCCAAACAGCGGCCAAACGCGCGTCTTCTTCTGTGTTCAACCCATCCGAACGTGTGGTCGCGTTCCAGAATCCGAGATACGGACAGGAGCTTGTCGCTGTTCCCATCATCGGACGTGTTCGTGCGGGCGAACCGATCCTGGCTGTCGAAAACATTCAGGATTACTTCCCTCTTCCGGTCGATGCAACGCACAACTCGGAATGCTTCATGCTTCGGGTTCAGGGCGAAAGTATGATCAACGCCGGTATTCTTGAGGGAGATCTCATCCTGGTGCGGGTGCAGCGCACGGCGGTCAACCGCGATATCGTTGTCGCCCTTCTGGGTGACAGTGTTACCGTAAAAACCTTCTACCGCGAAAAAGATTTTATCCGTCTGCAGCCTGAAAACGATTATATGGATCCGATCCTGATCAAGGACTGCACGATCCTCGGCAAAGTGATCGGACTCTATCGCACGATCCGCTGAATCCGGCGCGGGAGGTGTAACAGCTTATGATGGATGAAGAGTTAAAATACATGAAGCGTCTGTCGTTTGATTATCCGAACGTGGATGCTGCGGTAAGACAGATCGTTTCGATGCGCTCCCTTCTCAAGCTGCCGAAAGGAACCGAATACTTTTTCAGTGATCTTCACGGGGAAAACGAAGCGTTTATTCATCTGCTCCGCTCCGGTTCCGGTTATATTCGTGAAAAAGTCAACAGCTTTCTGGGCGATGGGGTCTCGGAAGAAAAGAAAAACGAGCTTGTCGAGCTGATCTACTACCCTGTCCGCGCCCTGTCAAGGCATCATTCCGCGTATGGAAACGATGAGGACTGGATGATCGAAGTGATCCATTACCTGGTGCTGATCTGCCGGGAGGTCTCTTCCAAATACAGTCACCGCCGCCTGATCCATACGATGCCCAAGACCTACGAAACGATTCTGAATGAACTGATCTTTCTCGATAATCAGGACGCCAACAAAGCCGCATACTACGAAGAGATGATCGCCTCCTCCGTCAGGGAAGGCATCGGGGATCAGTTAATTACAGACCTTTGCATTCTGATCCGGCGTATTATCGTTGATCATCTTCACATTATCGGTGATATTTTCGACCGTGGACCGCGTGCGGACAAGATTCTCGATGAGCTGATGAACTACCGTCATGTCGATGTTCAGTGGGGAAACCATGATATTACCTGGATCGGCGCGGCCCACGGAAGCCCGATCTGTGTGGCATCGGTCGTGAGGATCAGCTTAAGCTACAACGGGTTTGACGTGCTGGAGGACGGCTACGGGATCAACCTGCGCCCTCTTTCGACCTTTGCCGGTGAGACTTACGGGGATGATCCCTGTGACTGCTTCCGGATCCATCAGCTCGATCAGAACCGCTATGACCCGGTCGGTCCTTCTCAGGCTTCCAAAATGCATAAAGCCATTGCCGTCATCCTCTTAAAGCTTGAGGGTCAGCTGATTCAGCGGCGCAAAGAATATTTGATGTCGGAGCGCCTGCTTCTGGATAAGATCGACTGGAAAACGGGAACCGTTGAACTGGGAGAAAGCGACTACCGGCTGAAGGACACCAATTTCCCGACGATCGATCCGGATGATCCCTATCGCCTGAGCAAGAAGGAACAGGAGGTCCTGGACGCGCTTATTTCGTCCTTTAAGCACTCCGAAAAGCTCCAGAGACATATTGGGTTTCTGGTGGATCACGGAGGGCTCTACAGCCGTTATAACGGGAATCTGCTCTATCACGGATGCATTCCGATGGACGCTGACGGAAACTTCTTAAAAGTCAAGCTCAAACGTAAAGACGGTGTGACCGTGATCGTATCGGGCAAAGAGCTGATGGATGAGCTTGACCGAATGATCCGTCAGAGCCTCTACTCTCAGAATAAGGAGGATCTCGATATCCTCTGGTATCTGTGGGCCGGTCCGAAATCTCCGCTTTACGGAAAGGCGAAGATGGCTACCTTCGAGCGGTATCTCATCGATGATCCCGAAACCTGGGCTGAGCCGAAAAACGCTTACTATGAGTGGTATGAAGACGAAGAAAAGGTCAAAGAGATCCTGAAAGAGTTCGATATGGATCCGGAAACCGATCATATCGTCAACGGTCATGTTCCGGTCAAGATCGGAGAAAACCCGATCAAAGCCGGCGGGAAGCTTTTCGTCATCGACGGCGGTATTTCCAAGGCTTACCAATCGACAACAGGCATCGCCGGTTATACCCTGATCTATGATTCTCACGCGATCCGTCTGGCCAGTCATAAGCCCTTCCGCCCGGCGAGCGACCGGATCAGTGCAAAAATGTTTACCAAGACCGAAGTCGTTGAACGAAAAGATCACCGCATCACGATCGAAGAAACCGATGCCGGGGCGGAGATCCTCTCCTCGATCGCTGATCTGGAGAAACTCATCGAGCTCTACCGAGACGGCGTGCTCCCGCAGCACAGTGAACGGTGAAAACGATAAAGAAAAAAACCGAAAGCTTGAAAGCTTTCGGTTTTTTAATTCATTTCTTCAATTCGCTTTATCAGTCGTCTTCGGAGAACAGGTCGAGCTGTTTCTCTTTCGTCTCGCTGCGATGCGCGTTCAGGAGATTCTGAATCTTCTTGTGCGGGTCGAGCATGGAATTGACGGACATATCGTGGTTCATCGCTGCCATGAAGTAAGCCACATATTTGGAGAGGTCTGCTTCGTAGAACCAGGGAGCCTCGCGCAGTTCAGGACGGCGATAGGTCAGGTTCGTGGAGACAACGGCGTTGATGATTCCCTCTTCGTAGGCCTTGTTGAACTTGGCGACGCCTTCGGTAAACAGCGGATAGGTGCAGCCGGCAAAGAAACGGCGGCATCCGCGGCTCTTCAGATCGTAAGCGATGTCAAGCATAGACTCACCGGAAGCGATCATGTCATCGTAGACAAGAACGTCTTTTCCGGCAAGGTCGGTGCCGAGGAATTCGTGAGCAACGATCGGATTGTGACCGTTGACGATGCGGGAATAGTCTCTTCTCTTGTAGTACATTCCCATGTCGATGCCCATCTCAGAGGCATAGTAGACATTGCGGGAGATCGCACCTTCGTCCGGGCTGACAACCATGAAGGAGTCTTTGTCGATCTTCAGATCCGGAACATGCGTGATGAGAGCTTTCAGTACCTGATAGGAAGGCATGAGGTTGTCAAAACCCATCAGCGGGATCGCGTTCTGAACACGGGGATCATGAGCGTCAAACGTAATGATGGAAGAAACGCCCATCGCCTGAAGTTCCTGCAGCGCTACTGCGCAGTCAAGAGATTCGCGGAACGCACGCTTGTGCTGGCGAGCCCCGTACATGTTCGGCATGATGATGGAGATGCGGTAGGCCTTACCGCTGACAGCCTGAATGATGCGCTTGATATCCGCAAAGTGATCATCCGGAGACATCGGAACGGTCTGACCAAACATGTTGTAGGTGCAATTGTAATTG
Source organism: uncultured Eubacteriales bacterium (assembly GCA_900322165.1). GTDB lineage: Bacteria > Bacillota > Clostridia > Lachnospirales > Bianqueaceae > RUG760. The sequence goes on along the minus strand of ONYR01000198.1, from coordinate 1,973 downwards.
CCGACATCCGAGAGGATGTAAAGATCGATGCCGCGAACGGATTGGTTGATGATACCCTTGGCATCACCGGTCTGGAATCGCGGACATTTGGCATCAATCATAAAGGAGCTGCTTCCGTCTTGGTTGTCGGACTCGATTCTCGAATAGAGCGTCTGAAGACGTCTGTCTACCTGAGTGCCGAGTTCCTTCGCACTTTCCATGCAGATCAAGCCAAGCGGGGCTACCTGATTGTGCTTCACGTTGTCGACAGTTAAAGAGAACGGCATGGTTTTCCTCTCTTTCATTTGGTTGTTTGGGATGTACAACTAATACTTTGGGATTATATCATAAGTTCCAATAAAAAAACAGCTAAAAAAAGGCGGTTTGACAGCATTAAACATGGCAAAATGGGCAAAGAACGTGTATAATGATTTGGTACGTCTGATACTAAGACGGCTTTGAGCTCATCAAAATGAGTCTGACAGCAGGAGGAGTTTTCATGCATATTCAGCTATACATTGCGGCCGGTTTGTTTATTCTGGTTCCGGTCGTCTGTCTTGTGATCCTTCATTTTATTCATCGCTACCGCTTTACGGCGGTCATCGGCGGTGTTGCGGCTTACTTCGTCGCGACCCAGCTTCTGATCCCGCTCATCAGCATGATGATGGCTACGATCGGCCTCGGTGAGGAATTCTGGCTTTCCCACCGTTTCGGCAGCGAAGTGATGAATGTCTTCCTCAACAGTATCCTGCACGATCTGATGCTGTTCCTGATCCTGAAATTCACCCTGAAAAACCGCTCCCGCGTCTATGATGCCGCGGCAATGGGTATTTCTTTCTGGCTGGCGGATTCGCTTCGCTACGCGCTCAGCACCTCGACCTATGCCCGCGTCTATCAGATGTACCAGGCCGGACGTCTCTCGGAGATGGTGACGGAAACAGCGACCATGGAATCGCTTGAAAGTGCGGTGAACGATATCGTTTCTGCCGGAGTCGGCGCTTACTATGTGCAGCTGTTTTCGATCTTCTCCCTGACCGCCCTCTCCGTTGCCCTCTGCCTCTTCTTCTATCTCTCCGTCAAACGAAAGACCGGTGCGTTCCTGCTGATGGGGATGGGCGCGCATCTGCTCCTGCTTCTTGCGGTTGACCTTGCGCTCTATTTCGGCGGATCGGTCTGGTACATTACCGTCAATGCGATCGTGCTGGTTCTCTCCTGCATCGTCATCTGGCGTTTCATGGCCTGGTACCGCGAACAGCAGCGTGCGCTGGCGCAGAAGAAAATGGCATACAAGCAGAGCCTGAAATCAGCGCCTGCCCCCTCCTCTTCGGCTTCCAAACCGGAAGCTGCCGATTCGGAAGACAGCGAGACGGCCGAGACTGAATCCAACGAATAAAACAAGATTAACGAACAAACAAAGACCTCCCGAGATGGGAGGTCTTTGTTATATGCGAATACGGATGCATTCGACTTATTTACAGGATGATTTACACTTTGGGGATCGGCCGCTGCTCTCTCCACTCGATCTTAGATTCGAGCGTTGAGGCATCAAAGGTGAGCTGCTGGATCTTGCCCGCCGTCGCCTTGTCAGAAACGGAGAAACGGTACATTTCGCTGAGCTTGGCACTTGGCAGGGTTCCTTGAGGATCATAGACAAGGTGGGAACCGCGGCTTCCGGAGCTCAGGTTGAGCTCATCGAGCATGGCGCTCAGCACACTGATCTGTGCGAGGAGCAAGTCTTCGATCTGAAACAGCAGGCACAGATCGATCTGTGAATTCGGCATGAAATAATCATCCATCTTGCTCACAAGGATCTTCGCACGCGAGAGCTCATATTCGATGCGGCTCTTATCGCGGTACAGCGCGCAGGCTCGGTCCATCTTTCTCCCGATCATCAGCCTCGCGGCACGGATGTTCATCGGCTCTTCCTTCGGAATCTCGCGGGAAACATCCAGATACGCGTTGAAACGGTCAGCCAGACGGACGCATTGGTGCAG
>ONYR01000224.1 GCA_900322165.1 uncultured Eubacteriales bacterium | reverse complement strand
TATGAAGCAGAATTATTCTGAGCTGCCCAACGGGTATCTCGAAACGATACAGAACGGGATCGCCGGTGTCCGGACTTTTCGCTCCGGCCACACCCGAGGGACCGGCTCCAGGCAGGAGAATCTGGAACGGCTGAAGGAAGAGATCCGGACTGCCGATGCCATCGTGATCGGTGCCGGTGCGGGCCTCTCTACGGCTGCCGGATTCATCTATACGGGGGAACGTTTTGAAAAGTGGTTCTCCGATTTCATCCGGACCTACGGGATCCGGGACATGTACTCGGGCGGATTCTATCCCTATCCGTCGAAGGAGATCTTCTGGGCTTACTGGGCTCGGTATGTTTACGTCAACCGGTATATGAATCCCCCGAAGCCGACCTATGAACAGCTGCTGGCCCTGCTAAGAGACAAGGATTACTTTGTAATCACCACCAATGTGGACCACTGTTTCCAGAAGGCTGGCATTGACAAGGATCGCCTTTTCTATACACAGGGCGACTATGGTCTGTTCCAGAGTACAAACGTGAGAAACCGGAAAACATACGAAAACGAAGACTGGGTCATGCAGGCCATGGAAGCCCAAGGCTTTTCCAGAAATGCTGCCGGCGAGTTTGAACCCGCACACAGCAGTCAGATCAAAATGGAGATCCCGACAGACCTGATCCCGAAATGCCCGGAGGATGGTGCCGAGATGACCATGAACCTCCGGTCGGATGACAGCTTCGTGGAGGACGAAGGATGGCATAAAGCGTCAGCAGCCTATCTGGACTTCCTGAAAAAGCATAAAGGGCAGCATGTGCTGTTTTTGGAGATCGGCGTCGGATCCAACACGCCGGTGATCATCAAGTACCCGTTCTGGCAGATGACCAATGACAATAAAAAGGCGATTTACGCCTGCCTGAACTACAACGAAGCCTGCTGTCCGAGGCAGCTTGAAAAACGTTCCATCTGCATTGACGGGGACAGCAACGAGGTAATTAATCAGCTTCTGTAGGCTGTCGGGAAGAAAACCTAGACTAATGATTGTACATATAGTTGATTAATGTGTTTTCTTGTAATCGGCTGCGTACGCTTGAATCATCTGCGAGATGGATTCTTTCGGTACGTAGCCTAATTCTTTTTTCGCTTTGGAAATATCGAAGATCTGGTTTCGTCCCAGCATGCAGATATCGGACCTTGTCACCATCGGCGCTTTGTCATAGATCTTCAGCGCTTTGTAGACCGCTTCCAGAACAGCTGCGACTGCGTACATCAGATAGAAGGGGAGTCTCCGGAATTTGGAGGGGATGCCGAGCGTTGTGAACATTTCCTCAGCCAATTCAGTAATCAGCGTCGGTTCATCATTGGTGATATTGTAGGCCTGCCCCAGCGCTTCGTCTTTTTCGGTGCAGAGGCGGAGCGCAAGAGCAGCATTGGAGGCGCAGCAGAGCTCAACAACGATTTTCCCTTTGGCGAACAGCGGGATGCCGATCGTCTTGTTCGCGTTGATGAGAACCGGGATCATGCGTGTATCGCCGATCCCGCAGACTCCGCGCGGACGAATGATTGAGAAGGGGACCTTCGTTTGCTCACGTACCAGCTTTTCGGCCGCGATCTTGCTCTCGATGTAGTAAGTCAGCTTATTGTTCGCATTGTAATCCTTCTCGGTAATATGAAAATTGTTTTTCAGGGGATCCAAACTCGGAGCGGAGCAGAAGACGAGTCGTTTGACATGATGGCGTGCACAGGCTTCAATGACGTTGCGGGTTCCTTCAACATTGGTCTTAAAGAAATCTTCCCGTTTTCCCCAGCCAAGCTTTGCACCGACGTGGATGACATAATCCATGCCTTCGGCTGCCTTGTCGATATCATCCGGATTACAGAAATCGCCGACAAAGAGTTCGACATGATCATCCTTGAGCGTCTGCAGTTTTTCAGGGTTGCGGCCGAACGCACGGACATAGTATCCGTTTTCTTTCATCTCGCGTACCGTGTAGCTTCCCAGAAGTCCGTAAGCTCCGGTGATAAGTACTTTTTCCATGAATGAACCCCCGTTTGTTCGTATTGTTTATTCGAGCTTTGCTTCTCTCAGTGTACAGTAAGTCTGTTCAAGCTCTTTGCTGGCTTCTTCGGCCATTTCGTCCGATTGGGCTTACTGAAGCGCTTGTTTCAGAACTTCCAGATTGGATTCCATGAGCGACAGATAAGTCACACCGTTTGAAACATCCTTCATAGTCGTGGACTGCATGGAATTCATGGAAAGGATCTGCTGATCCTTCGTCTGAGTGCTTGATACGATGGTCTCCGCGATGCGTTGATCGGCGCTGTCGATCGTGAGGACCGCCTCAAGGCCGAGTTCATCGACTTTCTTGGCAAGGAAGGTGATCGTATCAAAGCTGGCCTCGGTTTCAGCGGAGCAGCCGACAAACGCGGCATAGTAGGAGAGACCGTAATCATCCGTCAGATAGCGGAAGGGGAAGCGGTCTCCGAAAAGCAGCGTATCCTTTGCTGCGCCCGCAACGGCTTCGGTATACTGTTGATCAAGCGAATCAAGTTTCTCAATATAAGCGTCGGTGTTTGCCTGATAGGTCTCCGCATTGGCCGGATCCGCTTCCTGCAGGGCGGAAGAGATGGCTTTCACCAAGGTCTCTGCATTTCGAAGCGACAGCCAGACATGTTCATCCCATTCAGGCTCTTCATGATCATGGTCGTCTTCCTGCATGCCTTCCACAACTTCTTCTTCCTTGACTGCATCTCCAAGGATATCCAGCAGATTCAGCACGATCATGTCCGGATTGACAGCCTCCGCAAGGACATTTTCGACCCAGTCATCGGACTCACCGCCGACATAGATGAAAACATCACAATCGGAAATCTTCATGATGTCTCCGGCTGTCGGCTGATAGCTGTGCAGATCGACACCGCTGCTCAGAAGAAGGGTGACTTCAGCTTCAGCAGGATTGTCTCCGAGAATATTCATCACCCAATCGTACTCGGGAAAGATCGTTGCGATAATGCGAAGTTTATCAGAATTCTCTTTGGAACGAGCCTCTCCGGCAGCGCTGCAGCCACTGAGGCTTGATACAAGGAGAAAACTGCATAACAGTAAAATCAGATATTTTTTCATGGTTCGATTCTGCCGGATGTGAGGTACG
>ONYR01000382.1 GCA_900322165.1 uncultured Eubacteriales bacterium | reverse complement strand
CATGCCGTTCAGCATGACAACGATCATCGGCTTGGCTTTGCCCTGCGCGATGAGTGCGTCCATGATGAAGTTCATCTTGCCCTGGCTTACCCAGCAGGCTTCATTTTCACCATGACCATGCTGGAGGTAGAGAACCGGGAAGCGGGTCTCGGGCTCGGAGTCATAAGCGGCCGGAAGGTAGACCTGGAAGCGCTCGAGACGGTCGGTGACCTGGCTGTGAAGAAAGTTTACAGAGACCGTGCCGTGCGGCGTTTCGGGTGTACCATAGTCCATGTCCTTTTCGGGAACCTCGATGTAGTTGATCGGCTCGTTGCCGCCAAAGCCGATGAGGAGATTGCGGCAGATAACAGCGTTACCATCGACGACGATGCGCATGGGAATGAACCCGTCGCCCATCTCGAAGGTGCCGGTGAAATACTTGCCTTCTTTGGTGAGAGACAGCTTGTCAGCATACCGGTCGATCGTGACGGTCGTGGCGTCGGGGTAGTAGAGCGAGAAGCGAACGCGGCCGTCCTCGAGCACGGTCCAGCCGGGTGCCTGAACCTTGCCGGCGAAAGGATTCGGTGAATCGGGCTCATACATTAATTCACGGCCCTGACCATCAAGAACGTCCATATGCAGTACATCGTAATTCCAATCCATGGGTTGCCTCCTTGAAAAAACAATTTGATAGTATTATTCTAGTAAAGCCAAGCGCTTGGCACAACCGAAAAATGCGAAATCGTTATAAAGAAAGTGGAAAAGGAAGCGAAAGCAATGAACCCCGCAGCAACAAACTCCGATGCAATGAATCCCGCAGCGAACCCCGCAGCAACAAACCCGATCGTTCTCTCAAAGAAGCCTCACCGCGTGACGGAGGGCTACATGCCTTTTAAGGGTTTTCAGACCTATTACCGGATCGTTGAGCCGGTGGATGTGCCGGTGACAAAGCCGGCCCTTGTGCTGCTGCACGGCGGGCCGGGATCGACCCATAATTATATGGAACTGCTTGATGAGCTGTGCGAGGACGGGCGGCAGGTCATCTCCTACGACCAGCTTGGCTGCGGAAATTCGTACGTTGACGGGCACCCGGAGCTTTGGGTCGGGGAGACCTGGCTTGAGGAGCTTTGCGCGCTCTTGGATTATCTCGGAGTGAAGGAGTTTCATCTACTTGGACAGTCCTGGGGCGGGATGCTTTTGCTTATGTATCTGATTGAAAAGAAGGCGGTCGGCGTGCGTTCGGCGATCCTTTCCTCAACGCTCCCGGCTTCGTGGCTCTGGGGCAAGGAACAGCACCGCATGATCCGCTACATGAGCGCGGAGGACCAGGCTGCGATCCGCGAAGCGGAGGAGTCCGGCGATTACTCGAGCGAAGCGTACGAGACCGCGAACGAGCACTTTATGGAGCGCCACTGCGCGCCCTCGAAAAGAGAGCGGGAAGCGGCGGCACGCAAGGCAGCGGAGGCTGCGGCAGCCGGCAAGATTGTGCCGGCGACTCCGGAATGCCTGACCCGGCCCAAGCGCAGCGGAACCGAATCGTATGTCACCGCGTGGGGACCGAACGAATACACCCCGCTCGGGACGCTCAAGGACTTTGATTACATCGACCGCCTCGGCGAGATATCCGTCCCGTGCCTTGTTGTAAGCGGCACGGACGATCTTTGCACACCGCTCATCGCAAAAACGATGGCCGACGGAATCCCGGGCGCGCGCTGGGAGCTCTTCGAGAACTGCCGCCACATGTGCTTCGCCGAAAACCACCCCCGATATGTGAAAATGATGCGCGAGTGGCTTGCGGAGGAGTGAGTGGAGGAGTGAGAAGCTGCCTATGCTTCGTTCCGGACGTGCAGCGGGGACGGAGGAAGTGGTGTCAGAGCCGTAAAAAGGGGCTTTGAACGGGCGTGGTTTGCTTGGGAGTAATCTCAAAAAGCAAAAACAGCCGAATGGGATGACTGAGTAATTAATAAAGAAGCTCTGAAAAGGAGTGGATTCGGGCAGAATAATCCCAGACAAGAAAATACCCGGAAAAAGATGACGAAGCGATTGAGTCGACGAAGATTAATACAAGGTAATTATTCCTCGGAAAGAACAGAGATAATCCCAAAAGCAAATACTTGCAGAAAAAGATTACCTAGCGTGATACGCGTACCAATGCAAGGACAGAAACCAGAAAAGCAATCATCCCAAATGGCTTGCAAAGCCATTTGGGATGATTTTGTAGAGGACACAGTGTCGGATAAAAGAGGAAGAGACCGGTAGTACAAAAACCGCCTTGCTTCGCTGTCATGGGCAGCTTTCGCGAGGCGGCCAAAATTCGGACTCCGAAGCCTTGCATGGCAAGTCTTCTTCGTCCTCATTTTGGGGCGTATTACAATAAAGCGAATCCTTCTGCAAGCAAGCTTGCGTCGGATTCGCTTTTTGTAAAAAAATCGCCTTGCTTGGCTGGCAAACCCAGCCGAGCAAGGCCTGAATGTGAAAAAACAAGAAGGTGAAGGTAAAAGAAATACACATATGACATTCGGGTTGCCCCGAGATCCTCGCGGAAATAACTTTCCTGAGAACGATGTCATTCTAACACAGGCGGTGGTTAGTGTCAACTAACCGCCACAAAGTTTTCTTCTAAAACAAACAAGTTTGTCAAGACTAACCAAAAGCTGACGTCTCATTTCAATAGTTTTGTAGCAAGTTTTCGGGAGGGCTCTTGAGGCGTGTCTATCGACCGGGGTCGATGATGCGGCGCCCAGTATCACCTATGATGATACGGTTTACGAGATCATCGTTACGGTAACGGACGATGGTTCCGGTAAGCTCAAGGCTGCGATCAACGTTG
>ONYR01000004.1 GCA_900322165.1 uncultured Eubacteriales bacterium | reverse complement strand
GCGATGTCACCGAAGAAGCTGAACTTTTTGATGCTTCTGAGGTTCCATTTCATCTTGCCGGGCAGTACTTTTTCAATGTACACACGGTCTACGTCGTCCGCGGCGTTCAGCAGCTCAGCCTCATCCTTGTAACGAATGCTGGCTTCACTGGTAATACCGGCCGGCATCAGCAGCGTGGCATTGTACTCGGGCTTGTACTGTTCAACGTATTTGACAGCTTCCGGGCGAGTTCCGACGAAGGACATATCGCCGAGAATAACGTCGATGATCTGCGGGAACTCGTCGAGGCGATGCCCGCGCAGCTTACTGCCGACTTTGGTGATGCGGCTGTCGCCGTCAACCGTTACGGCCGTTCCGATTTTGTCCGCGTTGTTGACCATCGTCCGAAACTTGTGGATCTTAAAGTGTCTTCCGTAGGTGGTAACACGTTCCTGTCGGTAAAAGATCGGGCCCGGGCTGTCAAGCTTGATCATGATCGCGATAATCGCCATCGGGATAAGAAGAAGCACAAAAATGATGAGGCCAACGACAACGTCAAACGCTCTCTTGAGTGCCAGCTGCCCTCTTTTTCGGTTCAGCGCTTCCCAATACGGTCTTACTTCCGGAGTCCGCATGAAATCCGGCAGGTCTTCCCATCGCTTTAGCATGCTGTTTCGACAATCTCCTTGTAAACTCTTTTCAGGGTCTCACAAACATATTTCACATCATCGTCAGACAGCTTCGTATGAAGCGGCAGCGAAACAAGGTTATGGTAATAATCGTAGGCGTTCGGATAATCGGAGCAATCGCGTCCGTAAGCCGTCATCATCGGGAGCGGCTTGTAATGGACGTTCGTGGCAACTCCGTACTCCGCCATCTTCTCGATAAAGGCATTGCGTTTCGCCTCATCGATGCCCGGAATGCGGATCAGGTACAGATGGTTGGAGCTGTCCATGTTACCGGTATGGTGGATCAGGTGGCTGATTCCTAGCTCCTCGCAGGCCGCATCATAATGCTTCATGATCTCGACACGGCGCTCCAAAAGTCCCGGATAACGGTCGAGCTGGCGAAGGCCGATCGCAGCCATAATGTCTGTCATGTTGCACTTGTACCAAGGGCCGATAATATCGTATTCCCAGGCACCAAGCTTGGTCTTTGCGAGTGCATCTTTGTTCTGGCCATGAAGGGACAGCAGCTGATACATTTTATAGATCTCAGCGTTGTCAACGCCTTCGATCGGAAGCCAGGTACTCGCGCCACCCTCAGCGGTCGTAAAGTTCTTTACTGCGTGGAAGGAATACGAGGTGAAATCCGCGATTGCGCCACAGTATTTCTTCTCTCCACGGAACACGCGAGAAGCGCCAAGACTGTGTGCACAGTCTGCAACAACCGCAACACGTCCGATTGCCTTCTGGATCCGTGCAGAAAGGTCATTCAGCGGTGATCCGTCGGACTCCATCGGCTTAAACAGTCCTCTCTTGCGCTCCACGATCTCAAAGATACGGTCGTAATCGCAAACAATACCGCCAAGGTCAACCGTGACAATCGCCTTTGTTTTCTCGGTAACGGCTGCTTCAAGTGCCTCGTAATCCATTTCCGGCATATGGCTAACCGGGTCGCCATCCTTCTGAATGTCAACAAACTTGACCGTTGCGCCGCAATGAATCGCAGCCGAGGCAGAAGCGGTATATGTATAAGCAGGAACGATTACTTCATCTCCAACGCTGACGCCGAGGATTCGAAGGTTCAGCTCTTCCGCGGCAGTCGCAGAATTCAGGCAGACTACACGGTTGCTCCATCTTGCCGCATCCGTCTCCGTATCAACGTCGACCCGTCCGGTCTCAACATATGCAGCCAGACGGCGTTCCAGAAGCTTGGTTCTCGGACCGGTCGTGATCCACCCCGAGCGCAGTGCTTCCGCTACTTCCGCGATCTCTGCTTCACTAATATCCGGCGGGCTGAAACTGATCGTCCGCTTATCCATATCTTGATTCATGTTGAAGTCACCTCTTTATCAAAATAATTAGTAATATGCGATCGGCAAGATCGCACGATTCAATTATGATCGCGCTCTTCCGCGTACAGCTTCAGGCTGTCTTTGGCTGCAGTTTTGTTGACGAT
>ONYR01000152.1 GCA_900322165.1 uncultured Eubacteriales bacterium | reverse complement strand
TTGTCGAAGCAAACATGACATGACCGTAGCGGGTCAATGGTTTCATGTAGCCCAGAAGATCGTTCTCTTCTTCGTCGGTCAGAAGATTGGCGTCATCCCGGATGATGGCCTGGTAGCCGGTGTCCGGATTCCGGTAGGTGAGATCATCCGCCAGCGCGCGGCAGGGCAGCATCAGCACGAGGAATCCGAAAACAAGAAGAAAAGCAAGAATGGTGCATAAGGATCGGTTGGTTTTACTGCGCATCATTGAACCCTCCTTCCCGTCTGAAGTACTGAGGAAGCGGCCGGGAAGCCTTCAGGTTGTAGCAGTGGATCATCATCGCCGAGAGCGCGAGCGCACCCAGCAGGCAGAAGAGGCAGCCGCCGTAGAACCAGAGGTCACTGACCGGTTTCACGATCAGAAGGACAATGCCGGCGATGATCGTGACATAGGCAGCGATGCCGACGATCATCAAAAGAGTGGAGTGCAGTTTCCGGGTATCCTTAATGATGGCGTGGAGCTGAAATGCTCCGACGATGACAGAATAGGTACAGAAAGCAAACGCCGAGAACCCCCAGGCATCCGGGATAAGGAAAAGAAAACCAAAGAAACCAATGAATACCCAGGTCATCACGACCGCGGCGGTCTTGTTGGATTTGCGTTCCCGGATCTTTTTGCGGGTCTTCTGCAGCGCATCCGGAGAGGTTTGTGTCGCTCCAAGGTCCAGCAGATGGGTTTCGTGGATGACGAATTCCACAAGCTCGGAGCGGAAAGCCTGCATCGTGAGCGCTACGACAAAAATGGATAAAACAAGTGCGGTCTGAGGGCGCAGGAAAAAGATAAGAGAGAGCAGGGCGAAAAGAACCGCGGCGATCCCGGCTGTAACAAGCCAGAATTTAGGCTGATCGACCGGCAGATCGGTATAGAATTTACCATTCGCGCCGTTCGCGATGGTGTAGGAAACACGTTTTTTGGAGCGGTGTGTCAGAAACCAGACCGGCATCAGTGCTTCATGGTAATCACGCAGGGAGGCGGGGACAAGGCTTGCTTCGTAATCCTCGCGATCCTCCGGCATGATGATAAGCGGGCTCTTTTCATCCCGCACGGTCGGCAGGATCCGAATGTCTGCCTCTTTGTCGGGGCAGGCTGCCTTGATGGCTCGGACCGCGTCCTTTCTCGCCTTCTCGTTGACCTGAGCCATGTACTTCTCCGGCGGGACATCTGCCTTGTCAGCATAAAACCCGGCCAGATAAGCAGGATGGAAGGGGACGGCGTCTTCTTCCGAGAAGGGTTCGATCTGCGCCGCAACCGTATCGTCGAGGGCTGAAGAAGCATCGGTCAGAAACCTGGTTTTCGTTCGACAGGAAAAAGATCCGGTATAATCATTCACCCGCTCGTAGTTTGACGGGAGAGAAGTGACGGAGGTTACTTTGAAATCCAATCTCGGCTGGAAATCCGCCGCGATAGCCCAGTAGGGCATATAGATCCCGCGCATGGAATCGATGCGCTTCGGGTCTTTGAAATCCTTGGGAAGATAGCGGACCCCCTTGAGCGCGTCCGCGTATTTTTGATGCATCTCTTTTTTGGAAACGCGGAACGGAAGAATCGTCTCGGGACTGTGGATCGACGCGGTGCGCTCCTCAAGGATCGACTCGGACCCACAGAAAGAACAGAAACTGACGACCTGGTTGTCAGGCGAGGTGACTTCGGTGCCGCAGTTTTTGCAGACGTAAACACTCGTCTCGTAGGTCGTCACATTCTGAGCAATGCCCGGACCGAGATCCTCTACGTTAAAGGCGGTCGAACAATATTCGCAGACCGGCTTTTGCCGGTCAATGTCGAAAATGATTTTGCCGCCGCAGCTGGGACAGGAAAACATACAGCCTCCTTTCGAGAGGGCGGGCGGCGCGGGGCCGGCTGCGTTCTACCCATGAATATAGGGAAGGATGCCGGGAAGATCTCGGCATCCTTGAGAGAAAACGGATCGGGTTTAGCTTAGAAGCTGTGGCCGCCACCACCGCCTCCGCCGCCTCCACCACCGCCGCCACCGCCACCGCCGCCTCCGCTGTCGGAGGAGTGATGGTAGGTTTTGGAGGAGAGAAGCGTCATGCCGATGGTCTGAGCGGCAACGCGGCTTAAGACCGGAGCGGCTGCCATCGCGACATTAACGGCAACGGGCTTTTTCTGCGCGCTGGAGCGCTGGGCTTTGAGAATCAGGAAGTTGATGAGAACCGCCGCGTTGATCGAGATCAGCGCGAGGGAGATGTACTTCATCGGCTGAGCGATGCGCCCGCCTTCGAGGATCGTCAGCTCCTGCTCAAACGCTTTGGCCGCGCAGGCGTAATAGTGACCGTTGGTCGCGTAGGTGTAGACGTTGTCCGTGATCGTGTTGGCGTAGGACTTCGTGACGGTGCGGTAGATCCGGCCGTCCGACTGAATGTAGATCTCGCGGTTGTACATGTCGATCATGAACACCGTCGAGCTTGAGCTTCCGTAGTAGCGCTGGCGAACGCTCCGCGAAAGGCTTGCGGTATCGCTCGCGTACGAATCGTTCGACGCGAAGAGGATGTTGCCGTACTCGGTCAGCGGCTTCATGACCTCGAGCAGGTCGGCCTCTTCCTGATCCGTCAGCAGATCGGCCTCATCGAGAACCCGGGCTTCGTAGCCGGTGGAGGGGTTTTCGTAGGTTTTGTCATCCGCTTTAACGCGTGAGGGCGCGGCAAGAAGGAATACGGCCGCCATGAGGAGGGAAAGCATCGGAACGAAATATTTGTTACTGCGCATCGTTCATACCTCCTTCCCGGCTGAAGTAGTTCGGCAACGGCCGTGAGGCTGCAAGGTTGTAGCAGCGGATCATCATAATGCCGGGCAGCAGCGCGCCGACAAGGCAGATCAGCGAGGCGCCGTAATACCAGTAGTCGTAGACCGGCGCGGCAAGCTGCACGAGCGTGCCAACGACGATCGTAGCGTAGGAGAGAATGCCGGTCACCATCAGCATCTTGTCCGCGACCTTCGAGCCGTCACGGATGATCTTGATGACGTTGATCGTACCAAGCACGATCGCGGCGGTGCCAAGGATAAACCGCATGATCGTGGGATCCGAGAAGACCATGGCAACGAACATTACGACCATCATGGCGAAGAACGTGGTAAAGGTGGTGTTGGTCTTTTTGGCTTTCTTCTTAACCGAAGTGCCGTTCTTGGGATCATAGGTGGCGCTTCCGATGTCGAACAGGTGTGTCTCGCGTTCCATCACGTTTCGAAGCTCGCCCTGATACACCAACATCATGAGCGCGGTCGCGAGCAGTGAGATCGTGAGCGCGGTTTTGGCGACGGCGCTGAAGAAGAGCGAAAGTGCGATAAACAAAACGAGCGCGATCGCAAACGTGACCGGCCAGAACTTTTTCTGGTCAACGGGCAGGTCCATGTAGGTGCTGCCGGTGTAGCCGTTGACAACACCGTAGGAAACGCGGTCCTTGTCGCGGCGGGTCAGGAACCAGACCGGCATCAGGGTCGCATGGTAATCTTTCGGCGTAGCCGGAACGCTTGGCGCGACCTTTTGTCCATTAGGAAGGATCGTTGAGTCGATCGTGAAATTCGTCCCGAGGCGCTGCTTGATGCCTTCGATCGCATCCTCCGAAGCTTTTTCCTGAATGTACTGGGTGTATTTCTGCACCGGTACGTCGGACTTGTCCGCATAGAAACCGGCCAAATAAGCGGGGTGGAAGGGCTTCGCCGAGGACTCGGGGTATGGCAGGAGCTGATCCGTGATCGCATCATCCAGCGCGGAGGACGCGTCGGTAAGGTACCGCTCAGCCGTACCGGTGACATAGAAGATACCGCTGTAGGTATCGATGCGGTAGGTGTCGGAAGAGACCTCGACCCGCTGGTGCATGTTCAGGCGCACCTGCGGCGGGTAGCTGACGGACGTCGACCAGAACGGCATGTAGATGCCGCGCATGGAATCGATATACTGAGGATCTTTAAATTCCTTCGGAAGATACCAGACGTTCTGCAGCCGCGTGGCATACATCTCATGGATCTTTTTCTTCGACAGGCGGAAAGGCAGCACCGTCTGCGGGCTGTCGGCGGTTACGGTTCGGGAATAGAGAACCGACTCCGAGCCGCAATAGCTGCAGAAGCTGACGATCTGGTTATCAGGCGACGTGACTTCAGCGCCGCAGTTCCGGCACACAAACACGTTCGCCTCATAGGTTGTCACATTCTGCGCAATACCCGGACCGAGATCTTCGATCCTGAACTGACTTCCGCAATATTGACACAGCGGCCGCTGCGTGTCGATATCAAACACGATCTTGCCGCCGCAATTCGGACAGGAAAACATAAAAGCCCTCCTTTCAAAAAAATACGTGCTTAAAATCATTATAACAGATAGAGACGCTGAAACAAACCCCAGACGGGCGCTCCTTGCGCAAAATGCCCCGCCAGCTTCGGCGAGAGATGCCAAGCCCCGCACACCCTCTCTCCTTGCTCTTCATGCTTCGCCCGGAGATGCCAAGCCCCACACGCCCTCTCTCCTTGCTCCTCATGCTGCGGCGAGAGGGTGTGGGGGGGGTGGAAAGCCTCTGTGACGGAGGCTGGGCTAGGGGGTCATCTCTGTGGGAAGAATCGGCTGGATGAGATGACTGGTTTGGGTAATCTGGGTGACTGAGTCATCTCACTGAGGAAAATGTCTGTATGAGATGACTGGTTTGGGGCGCTGAATCATCTCACTGAGAAAAATGCCTGTATGAGATGACTGGTCTGGGTAGCTGAGTCATCTCAACAGAAAAAATGCCTGAAAAAGATGACGGATTCGAGTGATCCGGGAAAAAGTGTCATCTCACTGAGAAAAAAGTTTGAATGAGATGACTGACCCGGGCTACTGAGTCATCTCAACAGAAAAAATGCCCGTATGAGATGATTGGTTTGGGTAATCCCGCTCCTGCTTCCCGCTTGCAAGCCCTTCGAGGCTAAGGTATACTGATTGTAACCCAGTAACAGCGGTCTATTCTGCGGAAAATCCGCAGAATAGACATTGTCAAGAGGGGTTGCGCATTCCGCGGAAAACCCGCAAAATAGACATTGTCAAGGGGAGTTGCGCATTCCGCGGAAAATCCGCAGAATAGACATTGTCAAGAGGAGTTGCGCATTCCGCGGAAAATCCGCAAAATAGACATTGTCAAGAGGAGTTGCGCATTCCGCGGAAAATCCGCAGAATAGACATTGTCAAGAGGGCGTGCGCATTCCGCGGAAAATCCGCAGAATAGACAAGTTTTCAGGTTTTTGAGTCCGCAAAATCCACTGAGTAAAGCGGAGAAAGGAGTCCATCATGGAATTGAACGAAGCGATTTATACGAGAAGATCATACAGAAAATATAAGCCGGACGCGGTCCCGAAGGAGCTGCTGGCGGAGATTGCCAAGGCCGGCACCTACGCGGCGAGCGGAATGGGCCGCCAGGCGGGCAAAATTGTCGTGGTAACGAACAAGGAGCTCCGTGATCAGCTCATGAGAATGAACCGTGAGATCATGGGACAGACCACGGGCGATCCGTTCTATGGGGCGCCGGCTGTGATCGTGGTACTCGCGGACAAGAATGTTGGCACACATGTATACGACGGAGCGCTCGTGATGGGCAACATGATGCTCGAGGCGCATGCACTCGGGCTTGGCTGCTGCTGGATCCACCGCGCGAAGGAAGAGTTTGAGTCCGAGGAAGGCAAGGAGATCCTGAAGAAGCTCGGCATCGAAGGCGAATACGAAGGCATCGCCCACCTCATCGTCGGCTACCCGGACGGCAACACGCCGGTCGCGCGCGAGCGCAAGGCGGATTTTGTGACGTTCGCGGAATAATTTGACGGCATTCGCAGAATAGTTTGACGTCGTTCGCGGAATAATTGGACGGCGTGAAGATAACGCACAAAACCTGAAACCATAACATTCAAAGCAAAGCGAGGCGCAGCATGCTGTATCTGAAGAGAAACGAAGCGGCTCTTGATGAGCGCCTGTTTAAAAGTCCCACGGCGGAGTACCGTGGGACGCCTTTTTGGGCATGGAACGGGCGGCTGGATCCGGCGATTTTGAGGGAGCAGATCGAGATCTTCCGAAAGATGGGGCTCGGCGGTTTTCACATGCACGTGCGGACCGGGCTGCAGGATCCGTACCTGGACGAGGCGTTCATGGACGCGGTGGCGGTCTGCGTGGAGGAGGCAAAGCAAAAGAACATGCTCGCCTACCTTTACGATGAGGACCGCTGGCCATCGGGAACCGCGGGAGGTAAGGTGACCGACACGTGGGTCGATGGGCCGCGAGGCCCGCACCGCCGCTATGCGCGGCAGACGCTGCTCATGACGGTGACGCCCTACGCTGCGGAGCTTCCGAAAAATGAGCCGAAGCCCGGGGCCGGGCAGCAGAGCGTGCGTCATGAGAATGGTGATTTGCTGGCGGTGTACGAGATCGAGCTGAATGAGGCGGGTGATCTGAAATCGTACCGCCGAATCGATCTGGATGGACAGCAGATCGGTCTTGACGAACAGCGGATCGATCGAGCGGACGAGCCAACTACGGCCAATGATCATGTTGATCCCGCCGAACCCGCGACGCCCAACACCCAGCGCTGGTACGCGTACCGCGAATATGCGACGGATGATCCGTGGTTTAATAACCATCCGTACGTGGACACGCTGAATCCGGAGGCGGTGCGCGCCTTTTTGGAAAGCACGCACGAGGTCTACGCGAAGACGTTTCAGGGGGAGTTCGGGAAAACGATCCCGAGCATCTTCACCGATGAGCCGCAGTTTGCGCCAAAGCAGCGCCTGGATTTCGCGGCGGAAAAGAAAGATGTCTTCCTTCCCTGGACCGAAGGGCTTGAGGAATTGTTTGAGACACGGTTCGGAACTTCGCTGCTGGATCAGCTCCCCGAGCTGGTCTGGGAGCGGGCGGACGGCGTGCACCCCTCGTTCGCTGGCAGTTTGAAAATCTGGTGACCGACCGGTTCGTGGAAAGCTTCTGCGACCAGGTCGGCGCATGGTGCGAGGCGCACGGGATCGAGCTGACCGGGCACGTCATGGGCGAGCCGACGCTCGAGAGCCAGACGCAGGCG
>ONYR01000268.1 GCA_900322165.1 uncultured Eubacteriales bacterium | reverse complement strand
CCTCTGGCAGACTTCGATCTGCTCGGGGAAGCGGTGTCTCGTTCCGATGAGGCGGATGCCGGTGGCTTCGAGGCGGCGCATCGTTTCAAGGGTGTCGGCTTCGATCATCTCGCCGGGAACGATGTAAGGAATTCCGGGCGGATAAGCGTAGACGAACTCGCGGGCGGTGCGGCCGATCGCATCCTCGGGAGCGACAAATTCGCCAAGTCTCGCCATGGCTTCGGCCGGAGTCAAGGCCGGGTAGCTGATCATCTGAGACTTGATCGGGAACGGCTTGACCGGCGGGGTGTCTTCCAGCGTTGCGTCGATCTCAAGGAGAGCGTTCTGCAGGCGGTCAAAGCCTTCCTGCGTGTCCGCGATACTGGTCATGCCAAGCACGACGTCGGCCAGGCACATTTCCATCTGGCAGCGGTATTCCTTGAGAAGCCGCTTGTAAAGCTGCAGACCGGTAATGTTGGTGCCGCGCGTGGAGACAAGGATCTTTCCTTTGTCAAAGGCGTAGAAGTTCGGATGGTTCGCCATCGAATCGTTGCCCTTGCAGAGGACCTTCAGATGCTTCAGGCCTTTCATCGCTTCCGAAAAAGCGTCAAGGCGGTCACTGTAGGTCTTGAAAAGCTCCTCACCGCGCTGCTCAAGAAGATCGACACACTGGTCCGCGCTGCACATCAGAATGTACGAGGGACTCGTGGATTCGATGATGGTCAGCGTGCGGGAGATCGATTCCGGATCCACCCGGTCGGTGCAGATATGGATGATCGAGGTCTGTGTCAGAACCGGAAGGGTTTTGTGCAGACTCTGCACGACAACATCCGCGCCGGTGTGGACCGCGCTGTCCGGGAAATAAGGGGAGAGACCGAGATGAGGCCCGTGGGCTTCATCCACGACCAGAACCGCGCCGTTGTCATGGACGATCTTGGCGATGGATTCGATGTTCGAAACGACACCGTCGAAGGTCGGCGAGACAACAAGGGCGAGCTTGATATCCGGGTAGCGGCCGAACGCACGCTCGACATCCTTCGGACGAACTGCGGCGTAAACACCGGTCGCTTCATCGAGGGAAGGATAGACATAAACCGGACGGACACCGGCCAGCGCCAGTGCGTTGTAGATGGACTTGTGCGTATTGCGCGGGATCAGCACACGGTCACCGCGCTTTGTCAGCGCAATAATGGAACTGACAAGACCGCCGGACGAACCATTGATCAGGTAAAAACTGGTTTTCGACCCGAAAAGCTTGGAAGCGCGGCGCATGGCGTTCGCAATCATGGAATCACGCTGCGGATGCGCGGAGGCCTCGTGAAGGTCGTCAAGGTCATCGATCTCGGTGTAGTCGATCGAGTACGGATTGTCCATGTGGCACAGCTCGGTATTACGCTTGTGGCCGGGCATGTGGAAAGGATAGATATCCTTTTCGTTATAGGCACGGTAGGTGTCCTGAAGGTTCATATCAGAGAAGCTCCTTACGAAGTTGCTCGCCGCTCTTTGCACTGAGGTAGGCGGGCGGAATATCGAGTACGGTCATGGCGCCGTTTTTGCCTTCCTGGCTGAGGCGGTAAGCCGCACGCGCGTAGGCAGTCAGCACCGAAGAGGTGAACTCGGGGTTGGAATCCAGCTTCAGGCTGTATTCGATCACATGGGTGTTTTCTTCGTTCCAGCCGGTCTTGCCGGAATGGATCACAAAACCGCCGTGAGGAATGCCGGCGTGGTCGCGCTTGAGCTCTTCCTCGGAGATGAAGTGGACGGTCGTGTCGTATTCATCGAAGTAGTTCGGCATCGTGACGATCGCGTTTTCGATCGCCTTAAGATCGGCGCCTTCCTCCGCGACAACGAAGCACTCGCGGGTATGCTTCTGGCGAGTCGTCAGCTCTGGAGCGGAGCCGCTGCGGACCGCTTCGAGTGCAGCCTCAACCGGAATCGTGTACTGGCGGGCATCCTTGACTCCCGGAATGCGGCGGATCGCGTCGGAATGGCCCTGACTGACACCCTTGCCCCAGAAGGTATAGTAGCTGCCGTCGGGGAGGATAGAGCTGGCATAGGCGCGGTTTAAAGAGAAGAGACCCGGATCCCAGCCGACAGAGATAAGTCCGACGGTGCCGGCTTCCTTACAGGCTTTGTCAACCGCTGCGAAATGCTGCGGAATGTGCGCGTGCGTGTCAAAGCTGTCGACAACGTTAAACAGATGACCAAGAGCAGGGGTCATCTCGGGAAGATCGGTAGCACTGCCGCCGCAAAGGATCATCACGTCGATCTGATCCTTCATAGAGGGCGCATCCTCCGCCTTATAAACCGGCGTGTTGGTGTGCGGATGAACAGTGGCGGGGTCACGGCGCGTAAAGATCGCTTTCAGCTCCATGTCCGGAGCCTTGGAAACAGCGTATTCAACGCCGCGTCCGAGATTGCCGTAACCGTAGATTCCGATGTGGATCATGGTAGTTCCTTTCTGTACAAGTACGGTCGAACAAAAAACGGGCAAGGAAAAACGCAAGACAAAGACAGAGCGAAGATGCCGCCTCTGGCAAAACCGCAGGTGTCCTTGAACTGCTCTTAACCTTCAGATGAAGTGGAGGGGACGTCCCGGAAATCAAAGACGCAGGAAGTCTCCAAAACGGTAACCGCCTCGGAAAGACCGGCAAGATCTTCCTTGGTAAAGCGGTTTTTCAAGGGGCTGTCGATGTCAAGCACACCGACGACATTCCCATCAGCACCGTGCATCGGGATCACGATCTCCGAAGCCGACGCAGAGTCGCAGGCAATGTGCCCCGGGAACAGGTGCACGTCAGGAACGAGCTGCGCGCTGTCTGTCTCAGCCGCGGTGCCGCAGACACCCTTTCCGTAAGGAATGCGGATGCAGGCGGTCTTGCCCTGAAAAGGCCCGAGGATCAGCGTGTCTCCGGCTGAAAGATAGAACCCGCACCAGTTCAGATCAGGAAGGGATTCGTAGAGAAGCGCGGATGCATTCGCGAGATTCGGAAGATAGTGGCGCTCATCCTCTGTAAGGGCTTTGAGCTGGGCGGCCAGCAGGCTGTAATCCGTCATATATACCTCCGACGGGAAAAGTAAAAATGCCTTTGAAACCCCTGAAATACAGCGGTTTTTGTGGCTCTTTATCCATTGAAAACAGGTATCTTAGTCATTATAATTGCTGAACACGTGTTTTTCAAGACAAGGAGTTTTCAATGGCACGAAAAAACTATGAAATCGACATGACGGAGGGACCGATCCTTGGCAAGATGATCCGTTTTGCCCTCCCGCTCATGTTATCAAGTATATTGCAGCTGCTCTTTAACGCAGCTGACGTTATCGTTGTAGGAAGGTTTGCCGGAAGCGAAGCGCTTGCGGCCGTCGGCTCGACCGGCTCGCTGATCAACCTGCTTATCAATCTGTTTATCGGTCTTTCTGTCGGTACGAACGTCATTGTCGCGCGTTACCTTGGAGCGCACGATTACGATAACTGCCAGGAATCCGTCCACACGTCGATCTTGCTGAGCGTGATCGGCGGATCGGCGCTGATCTTTATCGGCCTGTTCTTTGCAAAGCCGCTCCTGACCCTGATGGGATCGCCGAAGGATGTCCTTCCGCAGGCTTCCCTCTACATGCAGATCTACTTTGTCGGCATGCCGATGAACATGCTCTACAACTTCGGTTCCGCGATCATGCGCTCGACCGGTGACACGAAGCGCCCGATGTTCTTCCTCATTATCTCGGGTATCATCAATGTCTGCCTGAACCTGTTCATGGTCATTGTGCTTCACATGGGCGTGGCTGGTGTCGCGATCGCAACGGTCGTTTCACAGACGGTCTCCGCGCTTCTGACACTGATCGCGCTGATGCGCACGGACGGTTTCTGCCGCGTAGATTTGAGAAAGCTGAAGATCCACAAGGACAAGCTGCTGGCGATGATCCACGTCGGCCTGCCCGCGGGACTGCAGGGCATCGTCTTCTCGATCTCGAACGTCCTGATCCAGTCTTCGGTCAACTCGTTCGGCTCGACGGTCATGGCCGGCAACACTGCCGCCTCCAACATCGAGGGCTTTGTCTACGTCGCGATGAACGCGATGTACCAGACCGCGCTGTCCTTCGCGTCGCAGAACCTTGGCGCAAAGAAGTACGACCGCCTCAACAAGATCATGATCCAAAGCGTCGCTACGGTTGCGGTTATCGGTCTTGTTATCGGACCGCTCGCGTACGCGTTCGGGCGGCAGCTTTTGGGCATCTATTCGGAGTCGGAAGAGGTCATTCGCTATGGCCTTGTGCGTATGCGGATCATTGCCAACACGTATTTTCTGTGCGGGATCATGGACGTTATGGTCGGCAATCTGAGAGGCATGGGCTATTCGATCAGCCCGATGATCATCTCGCTGACCGGTGCCTGCGGAACGCGTGTCATCTGGATTCTGACGGTGTTCGCAGCCTACCATGACCTCAACGTGCTGTATTCCTGCTATCCGCTGAGCTGGTT
>ONYR01000001.1 GCA_900322165.1 uncultured Eubacteriales bacterium | reverse complement strand
GATCCTTTCTCTGCGCGCCGTCTCGATGAGAGGCTTGCGGTATCGATGGATATGGCCATCGCGAATCGCGCTCACACGGACCATTTCCTTGCCATTGATTACGATGTGCTCAAGGTTTCCCGTTCTGCCGACCAAACGACCGTTTACGCCTGGATATTCTGGGAAGAATATGGGTTTGACGGCCATGATGTCTTCGTCGAATCCGGCTCCTACATTCCCAGCGCCATCACGTTTGACACTTCCGAGCGTGGGGATGTCTCAAGCTATCCTGTCATCGAATACTGGACCCCGCGCGACGGAAGCTACTACGCCGATGACATCCGCGCCAAATTCCCCTGGTCGATCCGCCGGAAGGCTCTGGATATCTCCGGTTCCCAAGCGGCGAAGGAACGGTGTCTGGAGCTCGCCAAGGAGTATTACCGCATGCACCCTGAACCTACGGATGATACACACGGTGCAAGCGGCACGGAAGGCACCGGTCAATCCGGCAGTTCTGAAAACTCTGCCTCCGAAGCTACGCTTGCTCGCACGCTCTCGACCGTCTATACCGGTATCTCCTACGCCGGCTACTCCGAGGATCCGCGCATTTACGAAGAGACGCTAGATCCATATGCGTTCGTGAAAAGCTCCGTGATCTGCCTGCCGGTCTACCGTCTCGACACCTACGAAGACCTTCAGAAGTTCCGCCGCACCTTTAAGGATGTTTTCGTTTTCGACAGTGCTCTGGATGAAATGCCCTCGTTTGATGAGACGATGGCTGCCTATGATGAAGCTTTCTTTGAGGAGCACACGGTCATCCTTGCGTATATGGTTGCCTCCAGCGGAACCTACCGCTACGCTTTTCGGGATGTTCGCATCGAAGAGGATATGCTCATCCTCGAGATCGGGCAGCTGAATGATCCGGAAGTCGTCACGGAGGATATGCAAGGCTGGCTCTTTGACGCGGCGGTGCTGGATAAGGAGATCGAAGATATCACCAAGATCGAAGCTCATTTTGTCGGCCTGCTCAATCCGTGATATAATGGTTCTGTACCCACAGAACTTTTTCCGGAGGGCCGATCATGAAGATCAAAAACCGTTCTTTATCGTATGAGGCTGTTCTGGCGCTGCCGAAGGAAAAGCAGCTGCCTCCCAAACAGCCTCCTATGTTTTTCCGCTGGCTCTTGAAAACCCTGAGCGCCGGCGATCTGAAAGCGACAAATTTCACCCTAAAAACCGAGGGCATGGAGCGTCTTGGCAAGGATGAGCCTGCGCTGTTCCTGATGAATCACTCCAGCTTCATCGACCTTAAGATCGCGGGAACGATCCTCTACCCGCGTCCGTTCAACATCATCTGCACCTCGGACGGCTTTGTCGGAAAGAACGGGCTGATGCGCAATCTCGGCTGCATTCCGACAAAGAAGTTCATCACCGATCCGCAGCTTGTCCGCGACATGCTGTTTGCGGTTCGTGATCTGAAGGATTCGATCCTGATGTACCCCGAGGCGAGCTACACCTTCGACGGAACCGCGACCCCGCTTCCCTCCTCGCTTGGCAAGCTTCTCAAGATGCTGAATGTGCCGCTTGTCATGATCAAGACCGAGGGCGCGTTCCTGCGCGATCCTTTGTACAACATGCTCCAGCTTCGCAAGGTGAATGTCAGCGCGACCATGAGCTACATCCTCTCCCCAGAGGAGATCAAGGAGAAGTCCGTCGATGAGCTGAACGAGATCCTGAAGCAGCTTTTCACCTTCGACAACTTCCGTGACCAGCAGGAAAAAGGCATTCGCGTCACTGAGCCGTTCCGCGCGGACGGGCTCAACCGCGTGCTGTACAAGTGCCCGCACTGCCAGGTGGAGGGCCAGATGGAAGGCAAAGGCACCACGCTTCGCTGCAAGGCCTGCGGCAAAGTCTGGGAGCTGACGGAAACGGGTTATCTGAAGGCCGAAGACGGGGAAGACATTTTTAACCATGTTCCCGACTGGTATGCCTGGGAGCGAGAATGCGTCCGAAAAGAACTTGAAGATGGCACTTATAAGCTCGATATTCCGGTCCTGATCCGCATGCTGACCGGGACGAAATGCCTGTACACCGTTGGGGAAGGCCGTCTCACGCACAGCGCGGATGGGTTCCACCTGACCGGCTGCGACGGAAAGCTTGATTACGTTCATGCTCCGAACCGTTCCTACAGTCTCTACTCGGATTATTACTGGTACGAGCTCGGCGACATGATCTGCATCGGAGACAACAAAACGCTCTACTACTGCTTCCCGCTCGAAGGGGGCGACGTCGTTGCCAAGACGCGCCTTGCCGCGGAGGAGCTTTACAAGATGCGCAAGAGCCTAAAGCGCAGCGGAATAAAAACTTGATTTACCTATGAAAATCGAATAAACTGTATAAGATTTTCATTGATACAGAGGTCACCAACATGTTTACCTCCGCTCTTTCCTATTTGGAGCATACCCTCTCTGCCTGCCCGGGAAAGGTCTGTTATACCGACGGGACTGATCAGCTAACGTTCGCCGAGGTGCACGACCTGGCGCTTGCCGTCGGCAGCTTTCTCGTTGAGCGAGCGGCTCCCCAAAGCGGTGTCATCGTGATGTCCGGGAGGCACGTCTACACCCCGACCGCCTACCTTGGCACGGCCATGGCCGGCTGCTTTTACATTCCGATCGACGCTTCGCTCCCGCTGAGCCGCTTAAACAGTATTCTTCAGGTTGCTGCCGCGGATCACATGATCGTGGATCAGGCTAACCTTGAGACCGCGCGCAAGCTCGATTTTCACGGGAATATCTACGTGCTCGAGGAGGTGCTGAAAACGCCCCGCCAGATAGAGAAGGTTCAGCGCGCGACTGAGCATCTGAACGAAAATATTCCGCTCTATACGATCTTTACCTCCGGTTCTTCGGGCACTCCGAAGGGGGTTATTACTTCGCACCGGGCGTTAATGAACTATATCGATGCGGTCGCGAAGGTGCTGAGGCTGACGGAGGAGGATGTGCTTGGCAACCAGTCGCCTCTCGATTACATCGCGGCGATCCGCGATATCTATCTGCCGCTCAAGGTCGGCGCTTCGACGGTGATCCTGCCGAAAAATCTGTTTGCCATGCCGACAGAGCTTTTCAACATTCTCAATGAAAAGCACGTGAGCGTGCTGTGCTGGAGCGTCGCGGGCATGGAGCTTCCGGCGCGCCTGCACGCCTTTGACTATGTGAAGCCGGAGCATCTCAAAACCGTGCTGTTTTCCGGCTCGGTCATGCCCTGCAAATATCTGCGTCTCTGGCAGGATGCACTGCCGGGCGTTCGCTTTATCAACCAGTACGGTCCCACCGAGACGACCGCTTCCTGCACCTACTACGAGGTCGAAGGCCTGGTAGATGAGACAACGGTGCTGCCGATCGGTGTTCCCTACGACAATTACACGGTCTTCCTGCTTTCTCCGGAAGGGAAGGCAGTCCCGGACGGTGAGCTCGGTGAGATCTGCGTTTCCGGTCCCTCGCTGGCCCTTGGCTATTACCGCGATCCCGAACGCACCGCACAGTCATTTATTCAGAACCCGCTTAACGACCGCTATTTCGAGCGCATCTACAAGACCGGTGATATCGGCCGCGTCCGCGAGGACGGGCTGCTCGAATTTCACGGCCGCAATGACCGCCAGATCAAGCATCAGGGCCACCGCGTGGAGCTTGGTGAGCTCGAGGTCACGGCCATGAACCTTGAGGGCGTTCATGAATGCTGCGCCCTGTACAAGAACGAAAAGATCTCGCTCGTCTTTGCGGGTGAGGCGAAGGAAAAAGAAGTGCAGCTTGCCTTCCGCGAGCGGCTTCCCCTGTTTATGATGCCGCGCAAAGTGGTCAAGGTCAAGGCGCTGCCCCGCCTTCCCAATGGCAAGTTAGATATGCAGGCCATCAACCTGCTGCTGTAAAGGAGACAAACCATGGATGAATTAATGGAAATTCTGGAAAACCTGCGCCCCGACGTAGACTTTTCCGCTGAAACCGCCCTTGTAACGGGCGGCGTGCTGCAGTCCTTTGACATCGTGTCGCTCGTTGCCGAGATCAACGACACCTTTGACATCGAGATCACGCCCGTGGACCTTGTCCCGGAGAACTTCAACTCCGCAGGCGCGATCTGGGCCATGATCGAGCGCAAGCAGGACGAATAAATGGACATTTCCTCTATCGCTAAGCAAGTATCTACGCCGGCCTACTGCTTCGACGCGCGTCTCTTCGAGCGCCGCGCCAAAGAGGTTCGCGAGGCCTTCGGGCCTGGGATCGGATTGTGCTTTTCCATCAAGGCGAACCCGTTCCTGCTCTGGGCGCTTCCGGACGTGTTTGACCGGATCGAGGTATGCTCTCCGGGCGAGCTCACGCTCTGCGAGCGCGCCGGTGTCGACATGCAGAAAGTGGTCTATTCCGGTGTCAACAAAGGCCTGGAAGACATCGCTCGTGCGATCCGTGACGGAGTCGGCGTTCTGACAGCCGAAAGCCCGCGCCACTACCGGCTGATCTGCGAGGAAGCTCTCCGTGCCGGAAAGACCGTGCCGGTGCTCCTTCGACTGACGGCCGGCACACAGTTCGGCATGGATGAAAGCGACATTCTCTCCCTGATCGAGCACCGCGATCATCATCCCGAGGTTACGATTCTCGGTCTGCACTTCTTCTCCGGCACGCAGAAGAAAAAGATGCGCGTCCTTGAAAAGGAGACGGAGCGTTTGCGCACCCTCTGCGCGAAGCTCAAGGCTGACTATCATTTTGACATGCAGTGGCTTGAATACGGTGCCGGGCTCGCGGCGGACTACTTCTGCCCGGATCCCGATGCTGAGGAGGCACAGCGCCTGTCCGAGGCTGCCGAGTTCCTTCGCGCGCTGGGTGCGGAATATCCGCTGACCGTCGAGATGGGCCGGTTCTTTGCGGCGCCCTGTGGCTTCTACTTCACCAAGGTCGTTGATACCAAGCTCAACCAGGGCCTCCACTATGCGATCGTCGACGGAGGCATTCACCAGCTCAAATATGATGGGCAGCTTCAGGGGATGCAGATCCCGCCGATCACACACCTGCCCTTACAAACAGGCGAACCTGCCACGGCTGAATCTGCTCCTGAGGCTGATTCTGTCTCTGCGGATGATCCGACCCTCTGGACGCTCTGCGGGAGCCTTTGCACGACCGCGGATGTGCTCGCGCGGGGCGTACCGCTGTCCTCACTTGCTGTTGGCGATACGCTGGTGTTCCACCGAGTCGGTGCCTACTCTGCGTTTGAAGGGATCGCCCTGCTGCTCAGCCGGGATCTGCCGGAAGTCTGGCTTATCGATCTTGCCGGGAAGCTTCAGAAGATGCGCGGCCGGATCGACACGGATCCTCTGAACGGATTTCAACCAACCTGATTTCACTTCATAGGGGCTCCCTGAATATCAGGGAGCCCCTTTTGTGTTTTTTCAAGTATTTTGCCCGGCAGAGCCTCGCGGGACGCGCCTCAGTCCTCGTGATATCCGGCTCAGCACCCGTGGATCACCGAATACTAATCTCAAACTGATGAAAACAGTGGTTGGAGATTACTTTTCCTTCGCATACGGTTCAGAGCCGTCCCGTAGAAAGTCCGATACTAATCCCATCTGCGCAATCTATCTTATAAAGATTACTCCGTAAATAATTAGCACTGGGTAATATTCTTCCCGCGGCACAAAGCATCGTCTCCATGGCGCAATACTGTATTTTGAGATGAATATGCAAGATCACTCAGATAATCACACGGCACACCAAACGCACACACGTAATCCCAAACCGTCTGTTTTTCATTTTGGGATTATTTTTCCGTTGCCACACCTCCAAAGCTCTGCTCCGGCAGTTCAAAATTATCACTGAAGTCAGAACCAAACCATTCAAATCTCCCAACAAAAACAGCTTCCTAGGTATCTCGGAAGCTGTTTTCCGCAAATTTGACAATCATATAGTCACTATCTATAATTAAATCAATACAATATTGCTTCTTGGAGGTGTTGTCATGTCCAAGTCCGAAAAAAATGATCCTACGATTCTGAATTCTGAAAACAAAAGTTCAAAAGCTATGCCGGCTGGGCGTTCGGCGCTTGGCATGTGGGCGCTCGTCTGGGGACTCGGTCTTGCGGGGCAGCTTTGCTGGAACATTGAAAACCAGTGGTTCAATACCTTTGTCTACGCGAAGATCGGCAAGGATCCCTCCATCATTTCCGGCATGCTCATCTGGTCAGCGATCGCTTCGGCTTTCGCCACGTTCTTCTTCGGAACCTACGCGGACCGCACCGGCAAACGGCGCAGCCTCATCTCCTGGGGATACATTCTCTGGGGCATCTTCACGATCGCGTTCGGCCTGACTGAATTCATCAGTAAGGAAATGTACACGCTTGTCGCGCTGATGGTCGTGCTCGCGGATACGGTCATGAGCTTCTTCGGTTCAATGGGCAGCCAGGCCGGCTTCGGCACCTGGACGACCGACATCATGAACAACAAGAACCGCGGCGGCATCGGTGCAGCCCTCGCCACGCAGCCGGTTCTCGGAACCCTCATCGGAACCGTTGTCGGCGGCATGCTCGTTGGCAAGGATGATAACTACATGCGGCTGTTCGTCGTGATGGGCGGGCTTGTTATCGCGGTCGGCATCCTCTCGATGTTCGTGATGAACCAAAACGACGATGTCGCTCCGCACAAGGAAGGCACCTTCTGGCAGCAGTTCTTCAGCGTGTTCAACTTCAAAAAGTTCTTCGCGCTCAAGGAGCTCGTGCTTGTCCATATCACGATCGCGGTTTTCACGATCGGGTTTAACATCTACTTCTCCTATACCGGCAACTACCTCATCTACTATCTCGGCTACAACGCCGCGCAGATGGGCATTATCGAGGCCGTGCCGCTCGTCTTCGCGATGCTTATGGCGATCCCGATGGGCATCCTTATCAACAAGAACAAGCATCCGTGGGTCGGCATCGGCTCGGTTTTGCTGAACATCATCGGTCTGCTGATCCTGATCCCGGTTCGCCCGGAAGGCGTTGACACGACGCAGATCTTCAATTTCCAGATCTGGCTTGGCATTTTCATCATG
>ONYR01000014.1 GCA_900322165.1 uncultured Eubacteriales bacterium | reverse complement strand
CTCCCCCTGCCCAAGCAGGTGTCTTTCACAGGTGTCTTACTCGAATGTATCGGCCAGATGGTTTTTCTGAATGTTCGCGGCCGCGTTCTGGATGTGGCAGCTCATCAGCATGCCGGCTTTTTTCTCATCCTTCTCGCTGATGGCCTCGAGGATCGCCCGGTGCTCCTTCAGCGTCTCCACCGCGCGGCCGGGCTCTTTGATCGAGCGCTCGCGGATACTCTCCGCATAGGCGTGAAGATCGGTCAGGATCTTCTGAAGGATACGGCTGTTGGTCATCTCGTAGATCAATGCGTGGAACCGGTCATCCATCACCGTCACGCGCTCATAATCCCCGCGCTCAATGTAAAACTCGGTAAGATCCGTGATCTCCATCAGCTGGTTGACACGATCCTCATCCGCGTTGAGTGCAGCCTTCTCCGCCGCCCGGCCTTCCAGGAGCGAACGGATCTCGTAGATGTCCCGGAAGTCGCGGGTCTCGATGCCAAGCACCACCGCCCCGCGGTTCGGCCTCAGCTCGATGAGGCCCTCGGCCTCGAGCTGCTTCATGGCTTCACGGACCGGCGTCCGGCTTACGCCCATCGCCTTCGAGAGCGAAAGCTCGGTCAGCTGACGGCCCTTCTCGATCTTGCCTTCGATGATCTCCTTACGCAGTTCCTGATATACCTGTTCCGCCAGGTTAACGGGCTGCTTCAGTTTTTCCATGCATTATGCCTCCCTGGAAAGCGTATCATGCAGTTTCGCTGCAAAAAGTTCCATCTGTTCGGTCAGTTCCTGATCGGTGATCGCGGTGACGCGGCCTTCCTCGTACTGCTGATCGACCCACTCCTTGAGCGCCAGCACCAGCGGATCGTGCTTGTCGATCGCGCTTGCTCCCGTCAGCTTCAGGTGCTGATTCACCCAGACCGCAATGCCGGAAACGCCCGAGGTATTACTGATCATAACCTTCGGCGGACGATTCAGCAACAGGCCGGTATCGAAAATATTGTAGACTTCTTCATTTTTCAGGAGTCCGTCCGCATGAACACCGGCGCGGGTCACGTTGAAATCTTCGCCGACGAACGGGGTGCGCGGCGGCACATGATAGCCGAGCTCCTTCTCGTAGTATTCTGCGATCTCCGTGATGACAGTCGGATCCATACCGTCGAGCGTTCCGCGCAGCTGCGCGTATTCCATGACCATTGCCTCCAGCGGGCAGTTGCCGGTGCGCTCACCGATGCCCAGAAGCGAACAGTTGACGCCGGATGCACCGTAGAGCCAAGCCGTTGTGGAATTGGAAACCGCACGGTAAAAATCATTGTGACCGTGGAACTCGATCATCTCTGAAGGCACGCGCGCATAGTGACGCAGACCGTAGATGATGCCCGGCACCGAACGAGGCAGCGCCACGCCCGGAATGCCGACACCGTATCCCAAGGTATCGCAGGCACGGATCTTGATCGGGACACCGGTCTCCTCCGAAAGCTTCATCAGCGCCAGAACAAACGGGACAACGAAGCCGTAGAAATCGGCACGGGTAATGTCTTCAAAATGGCAGCGCGGCTTCACTCCGGCCTCGATACACTCGCGAACGACTCTCAGGTAGTGCTCGATTGCCTGGCTGCGCGTCATTTTCAGCTTATAGAAAATATGATAGTCGGAGCAGCTGACAAGAATACCGGTCTCCTTCAGCCCCATCTCCTTCACCAGCTGAAAGTCTTCTTTCTTGGCCCGGATCCAGGCGGTCACCTCCGGAAACTCATAGCCTCGCTCGAGGCACTGCTCCACGGCATCCCGGTCTTTTTTACTGTAAAGGAAAAACTCACTCTGGCGGATCAGTCCCTTCGGGCCGCCAAGGCGGTGAAGATAATCATAAAGCGTGACGATCTGCTCGGTCGTATAGGGTTCGCGGGACTGCTGTCCGTCACGGAACGTCGTATCGGTGATCCAGATCTCGTCCGGCATGTTCATCGGAACCAGACGCTGGTTAAACATGATTTTCGGGATCTCCTGGTAATTAAACAGCATGCGGTACAGCTCCGGCTCCTCCACATCCTGCAGGGAGTATTCAAAGTTGGTCAGCTCCAGCAGATTGGTGCGCGGATCAAGGGTGAGCTTGTCACCGAGTGGTTTCTGGTAATTGCGAGGCATAGTAGGTCTCCTTTCGTGCTAAGTACAACTTGTATTATTGTATACAATTATCCAATTAGAATCAATGTATAAATATACAAAAAAGAAGACGCATCTAGCGTCTTCTTTTAAAGATGTAACAAATCTATCCAATTTGCCTGCGGTACCGCTCTGTTTTACACTTCCTCAACCGGCAGGCAGCGCTGCTTTCCGCTTGCGAGCGCGAGCGCTTCGCTGCGCTCGTCCGGCTGATGGTCACCGACAAAATACCTCGATATTCCGCGGCATTTCCTGCGCTTTCCCGCTTCGTCAACGACCATCTCCCAATACGGGTCGATCGGGACAAACACCTCTTTCCGCTCTCCCGCTTCCAGCGTGATGTACTGCAGCGCACACAGCTGGCGTTTCGGGGTCCGAAGGCCCTCTTCGCTCTGCTCCACATACACCTCGAGCGGCATGGACGTTGCTTTGGTATGCGGATTATACAGCATAGCCCG
>ONYR01000135.1 GCA_900322165.1 uncultured Eubacteriales bacterium | reverse complement strand
GGGCGATGACAAGGCTGTTGATGACGGCCTGGCAAAGCTTTGAAGCGAGTGCGTACCTCAGCGGTTCGACACCGTTTAAGGGAAAACTCGGAGAGAGGATCGCTGCCCCGGTGCTTAGTTTGAAAGATGTTCCGGTCCTTGCCTGCGACGCGGAAGGAACAAGGACATCGGAGAGCGTCCTTGTGGAGGACGGCGTGATGAAAGATCTGCTCGGCCTTCGAAGCGAGATGGCAGGGCTGGGGCTTGTGCCGCGCGGAAACGCCGGACGGACCGCGAGCCTCGTGAAAAGCTACTCGCTGCGCGTGGTGCCTCGGGTGCTGATGATCGAAGAGGGAGAGGCGTCGGTGGAGGCGATGATCCGCACGATCAAGAGAGGATATGTCATTACCGAGGCGTTTGATCAGTTTCATGCGCTCGATCCTGCGTCGGGAGTCTTTCATTTTCCCTGCCGCGGGGTTACAATAGCGGATGGAAAAGTCGTAGGAAAATTTGAAGAGATTACGCTGGAAGGCAATCTGGTGGAGCTGTTTGCGTCGGTGGAAGCGGTGGCAAAGGGACTTTACCGGGAACTGCTGACGATCACCGAGACGTTTACCGTCGCATCACCTGCGGTCAAAGTGAGCGGCATTCACCTGAGTCATTAACCGGGAAGCGGAGAAACCTATGAAAGTAACATTTACGATCGAAAAGACCGGCTGGCCGGTTCAGAAAGTCATGGATCTGAAGGAGGCGGCAACGCTGTCCGAGGTCATCGAGCAGCTTGTCGCGGAGGGCGTGCTCCCGGATCTGGGCGAGGAGATCTATCTCCTGCACCATGGCGCGAGCGATGAGGAGATGGCCGTCTACTATCCCTGCGTCAAAAAGGTCGTGCAGCTCGACGAAGAAAAGCGAACGCTGCGCCACTGGTTTAAGGCCGGCGAGGGAACAGTCCGCATCCAGGTCTACGAAGGCTGGGCGGAGCGGCTTGCGGAGCTGGATCCGGACGGGCTGAAGGAGCAGCAGGAAGCCACGGAAAGCGAAGAGGGCGAGGGAAAACAGGCCGCCTGGGGTCCGCGGGAGAAGGAGCTGACGCTTCTGAAGCTTATGAAAGGCCTTGGAAAAGAGAACGAGGCCGCTTACGCCAAGAGTGCCGGCTGGCAGCTCTGGCTCTACCTGCTTGGGTTTGTGCTCGTGATGGCCTATCTTGTCTCGTGCCTGACCGCGTTTATCAGCGGAGGGGCGGCCGAGGGAGGCAAAACCTTGTATGAGGTGATCGGGAACCGCGCGCTGTATTTCCTGATTCCGTCCGCCCTGTGCTTTGTTGTCGGAAAGGTCGCGGAGATCGTCTCGCTGAAGAAAAAGGCGAAGGAAGAGCCGAAAGAGCCAGACGAAACGAAGAAGGAAAACGAGTAAAACATATGGATCATTTGGCAAAACAAAAAGCCCATGGCCTTGGAAAACCGAGGCTCATGGGCTTTTGACATGTTTGAAATTAGGGATTACGGACGGAGAAGGACGAGGGCGGCGAGCGCCTGGAATTCGGTGACGCGCATATCGCCGCCGAGAATGGAATCCTTGGTTCCGTCAACGGTCGCGCCGGTGCCGGGGCGGTGACCGCAGTGATGGTAAGCAAAGAGGTCTCCGTAAACGGTTTCCTCATCGGTCAGCACCGCTGCGCAGCTGCGAAAGTCAACGACAAGGAAGCGTGGCTTGGCTTTAGAGAAGTCCGGCTTCGGATCACCGATCGCGTGCAGCCGTGCATTGACCTCTTCCGTCAGCACCTCATCGAGCACTTCGTCCGCGTCAAGAGGCCAGCGGTGGAGCGATCGCAGCAGGGTCTCAACAGCGGCGGGCTGAGAGTGAACCAGCAGGCAGTGAGCGTATCCGAAATGCTGAGCGATGGCTTCGGAGGCTTCGGCCTCGACCGGGCCGATCGTGCCCCAGGTGTGGGAGGAGAGAATCTCCCAGACGCGGTCCTGACAGTGAACAAGCGGAGATACGGGTTTGGGTGTCACGGCAGAAGACCTCCCTTCT
>ONYR01000348.1 GCA_900322165.1 uncultured Eubacteriales bacterium | reverse complement strand
TACCACGGTTTCAAGAAACGTGACGCGTTTTCCGAGCGAATCGAGCAGGGTCAGCTCGATCTCCGGAAACAGGATCTTGATCGGAAGGCCCGGAAAACCAGCGCCTGTTCCGACATCGATGAGCTTGAGCGCCCGCCCTTTTTCGCGGCACGCAGAAATCTTCGCTTTGATCGTTTCCCAGCCCACCAGGCTGTCGATGAAATGCTTGCGCGCGATCTCTTCCGGTTCGGTAATTGCGGTCAGATTCATCTTTTCATTCCACTCCACCAGAAGCCGCGCATACAGATCGAACTGCTCAATCTGGCGCTCGGTGAGGGAAAGTCCCATCTCCCGGCTTAATGTAAGAAGTACATCTTTCATGGTGATACTTCCTCCGTGCTTTCGTTTTCCGTCTCTCGTGTCTCTTCCATCTGCCTTGCGCGGCTCTGCTGTTCAAGATAAACGAGCAGTACGCTGATGTCGGCCGGTGAAACGCCGGAAATGCGCTCCGCCTGGCCGATCGAGATCGGCTTCACCGCCTGAAGCTTCTGTCTTGCCTCAATTCGAAGCCCTTCGATCGACAGATAATCCATGTCCTGAGGCAGCTGTTTCCGTTCCTGACGGTGGAACTTTTCCACCTGCTGCATCTGGCGCTCAATGTATCCCGCGTATTTCAGCTGGATCTGGACCTGATCGGTAACCTCTTTTGGAAGATCCGGGCGATTGGGATCATCCTCCGCAATACTTTCATACGTATTCTCGGGGCGAAGCAGCATCGTGGCGAGAATTCCGTTTCCCTTCACGGATTTGGTCGTCTTCAGCCGCTCTTTTTCCGCCTCGATCATCGCTTTTTTCGCCAGAAACCTCTGATACCGCTCCTCCGGGATCAGACCGACGCGGTGACCTTCTTCCGTCAGGCGAAGATCTGCGTTATCCTGACGCAGCAGCAGACGGTACTCCGAGCGTGAGGTCATCATCCGGTACGGTTCATTCGTGCCTTTCGTAACCAGGTCATCGATGAGGACTCCGATATAACTGTTCGTGCGGTCGATCGCAAGGGGAGCCTCTCCGCGCAGCGACATAACTGCGTTGATTCCGGCAACAATGCCCTGCGCCGCGGCTTCCTCATAGCCGGAGCTTCCGTTAAACTGTCCGGCCGAGAACAGGCCTTTCACTTTCTTCATTTCCAGCGTCGGTTTGAGCTCGAGCGGATCCACGCAATCATATTCGATGGCGTAGCCTGTCCGCATCACGCGGACATGTTCAAGACCGGGGATCGTCCGCAGCATGTCGCGCTGCACATCCTCCGGGAGGGAGGAGGACATTCCCTGAACATAGTATTCATTGGTAAATTCGCCTTCCGGCTCAAGAAAGAGCTGATGTCTTTCCTTGTCGGCAAAGCGGACGACTTTGTCCTCAATTGACGGACAATAGCGAGGTCCAACCCCTTTGATCTCACCGCCGTAGAGCGGGGAACGGTGAAGGTTGGCTCGGATGATATCGTGGGTCGCCTTGGTCGTATACGTCAGGTAGCAAGGCATCTGCTTGCGGCGGATCCCCTCCGCGGTATTTTCAAAGGAGAACGGGACAAGGTCTTCATCGCCCTGCTGCGCTTCCATCTTGCTGAAATCCACCGTCTTGCCATCGACGCGGGCCGGCGTTCCGGTTTTGAATCGCCGAAGCGAGATGCCGAGCGACGCAATATTCTCCGTCAGTCCGCCCCGCGCGGCCTGCATCCCGTTCGGTCCGGTGAAGGTTTGATATTCACCGTGAATACAGCGCGCGTTAAGGTAGGTTCCGGTCGCGATGATCGCCGCTTTGCAGGGATAATAAGCTCCGGTCGCGGTCTCAACACCGACGACCTTGCCTTCCTGAACGTCCACGCGCACCACTTCGTTCTGCCGGATATACAGGTTTTCCTGCTTCTCCAGCGTATGTTTCATCTCTTCTTTATAGCGGAACTTGTCAGCCTGTGCCCGCAGGGAATAGACCGCCGGGCCCTTTGACGTGTTGAGCATGCGCGACTGCAGGTAGGTTTTATCAATGTTTTTTCCCATCTCCCCACCGAGCGCGTCGATCTCCCGCACCAGATGTCCTTTTGACGTTCCGCCGATACTCGGATTACAGGGCATCATGGCAATCGAATCGAGCGACATCGCAAACAGAATCGTCTGCATGCCAAGCCGCGCGGAAGCGAGCGCCGCTTCGCAGCCCGCATGTCCGCCGCCGATGACAACTACATCGACTGTTTCATCCACGTACATACCCTATCCTCCAAACGAATGTTTTGTTCTTATTTTCCGAGGCAGAACCGGCTGAAGATCTCGGTAATGACCTCGTCCCTTGTACTTTTTCCCGTTACTTCTCCGATCGCCTCAGCCGCATCGCGGATATCGATCACGAGAAGATCCTGCGGCATGCCTTCTGCCGCCCTCACCCGCTCAAGCGCAGCTTTTGCGCTCATCAGGGCTTCTTTTTGACGCAGATTCGTAATTAACGGCTGTGAAAAGGAGAGAACCTCTCCGGCAAAGAATAACTCCTTTACCTTTTCGGTCAGCTCCGGGATTCCCGTCTTTTCCTTCGCAGACATCTCCACGATCAAAGCCGGGTCGATCTCCAACGTTTTTGCCAGAGTTTCCTTATCTAAACGTCCGCTGTCGGTTTTGTTCAGCAGCACTAAAAACGGCTTTTCGGGCATTTCCTTCCGAAAACTCAGCTCTTCCTCGCTGAGCCCGCGGATCGCGTCGACAACCCAGAGAATCAGATCACACTCTTCCATCGACCGATAGGACCGCTCGACACCGATCTTTTCAACGATATCGCTTGCCTCGCGAATGCCGGCCGTGTCCATGATCCGGATCGGGATGCCCGAGAGATCCAGCTTTTCTTCGATCACGTCGCGCGTCGTTCCCGGAATCTCGGTTACGATTGCCCGATCGCTTCCTAATAATAGATTCAAAAGACTGCTCTTGCCGACATTCGGACTTCCGACAAGGGCTGCCCCGATGCCGTCCCGCAGCATGCGCCCGGAATCTGCGGTCTCCAGCAGCTTTTCAACCTCCGCAAGCGCCCTTCCACAGGTATCCTGCACCTCTTCGTCCGTGATCTCCGGGACATCGTACTCCGGATAGTCAATATTGACTTCCATCTTGACGATGCAGTCCAGCAGTGACAGTCTTACCTGCTCGATCGACTTGGAGAGCCCGCCCTGCAGCTGACTTGTCGCAGCTTTCAGGGAATAAGCGGTCTCCGCGTTGATCATGTCCATCACCGCTTCCGCTTCGGTCAGGTCCATCCGCCCGTTCAAAAACGCGCGTTTGGAAAACTCACCGGGCATGGCCATCCGGCAGCCGCTCTTGATAAGCGCTTCCAGAATGCGGCGGCAAATATACATACCGCCGTGACAATCGATCTCGACCGTGTCCTCGCCGGTAAAATTGTTGGGTCCGCGCATCACAAGGGCGATCACTTCATCG
>ONYR01000018.1 GCA_900322165.1 uncultured Eubacteriales bacterium | reverse complement strand
TTGTTGCGGGCAAACGCCACGAACGGATCGATACTCAAAGGCGTGGCTGCGGTGTCCTTGACAATGGCCAGAGCTGCTCTCAGCGCGGAAACCTGCGTCTGGTTCATCGAGCTTCCGGAAAGCACCAGTGAGCCCTGAGTTCCGGCAGCTTCTCCGATCGCGTACAGGTGCTGCAGCGAGCTTTGATAATTGGTATCGACACTGATACCACCGCAGTGATGGACCACGGACGGATAGATCTCGATCGGGTTCTCAGCGGGATCGAGCTGCTGATCCAGCAAGGCAGCATACGCATCGGGGCTTAGATTCCGCAGCCGCTCAAAAGGCCTGGATGAGGCGGCATCCATCGCTTCCGGGAGATTCGAAGGATTCTCCCGATAATCCATAAAGACGTGGCGGCCTTTAAGGATGATCTCATTGAAAACGAGCAGATCGATCAGTGAGGAAGCGTCAGAACGCACTTTTTTAGCATCGAAAGCCCACTGCGAACCCTTCAGCATCTGAAGGCGGTACAGCTCTTCCGGGTTTTCGAAGTACGGAAGCAGGAATTCCTTAATATCCCGCCCGGACGCATCGGTCGAAACATAGCGCGGCAAGGCTCTCTGGAAGGCACCGTTCATCATCAGACTGCGTCTTACGGCACAGAGACCGATCACAAATTCAGAGAGATTCTGCGCCTTGACACCGGCCTCAAGAGCGATTCCCAGGCACCCTGCGTGGGATCTGGGATATCCCTCGTGGAAGAACAATCCGCCGGGGCCTCCGCTCGCGAGCACGATGTTAACTGCATTAAACAGAAGGAAGCGCTGATGACGCTCGCGCAGTCCGCTGCGGTTCAGCGCCAGCACCCCTACCGCTTTCTTTTTGTCATCGTCGGTGAGGATGCGGATGACCTGATGGTTTTCGTAGATCGGAATGCCGCGGGCTTTGACCTCACGCTCGAGCGAAGCCATGATGCGGTTGGTGGTATCGCTTCCGGCACTGACCATGCGCTTGGTCTTATCGGTGTCCGGGTCAGAACTGACAAAGGCTCCGTATTCATCCTCCTCGAAGGGAACGCCCATCTCCACGAGACGATAGAAACAGCGGGATGAGAGCGTCGCTTCAACAAAAGCATTGTCTCCGTCACAGTCTCCGGAGGATGTCATGGCTCGTGCCATGCGGTAAGGTGAATCACTTTCACTGCCGTAATCTGCCAGCTTGCAGTAAGACTGATGATCGCCCTTTGCATAGCGGCTGGCAGCGCCTTCACGGCTGTCTACCAGAATCGCGATGTCCCTCACGCCGTGGTCGAACAGCGAAACAGCACAGCTCATGCCGGCTATTCCGCCGCCGATAATGACGGTGTGAAGCGTCGTGATTTTCATCATCGAACCTTCAATGAAAACAGAATCGAGGATCATAGACTCACCTTTTAACGTTTAAGATTAACAGCGATCAAGCCAGCAGCTTCTCGATCGCCGCGAGTTTGGCGCAGACGATGAGCACGTCACACGCTTTTTTGAGATCTTCAGACGAAGGATAAGTCGGCGCGATGCGGATATGGGAATCCTTCGGATCGCGCCCGTAGGGGAAAGCGGCTCCGGCTCCGGTGAGCTGAACGCCGGCTTCCTTGCAAAGCTGCACCGTACGGCGTGCACAGCCTTCCGGGGTATAGAGCGAAATGAAGTAACCGCCCTTCGGCTGAGTCCATGTGGCAATGCCGGCTTCACCGAGCTCCTTGAAAGCCTCAAAGCAGATCTCAAAGCGAGGCTTCAGGATCTCTGCGTGCTTTCTCATATGCGCTTCAATGCCGGAAACGGATCCGAAGAATTTGACGTGGCGCATCTGATTTACTTTATCGAAGCAGATCATCTGCGCATTCATCAGCTTCAGGATCTCCGCACGGTTGTGCTCCGAAGTAATCAACGCACAGATACCGGCGCCGGGCATGACGATCTTGGAGGTGGAGACAAACTCGTAGACCAGGTCTTCGTTTCCGTTTTCCTTAAGCGCGTCATGAATATTCAGAAGCTCATCCTTATCCTCAAAATCAAGGTGATGGATCAGATAAGCGTTGTCCCAGAAAATGCGGAAGTCCTCTGCGGCCGGATGAAGCGCGCCAAAGCGGCGGACCGTTTCATCGGAATAAGTGTATCCGTCAGGGTTGGAATACTTCGGAACACACCAGATTCCCTTCACCGACGGATCATGGTTGACGTACTCCTCTACCAGATCCATATCCGGGCCGGTGGGAGACATCGGAATACTGATCATTTCGATGCCAAAGGACTCCGTGATGCGGAAATGGCGGTCATATCCGGGAACCGGGCAGAGAAAACGGATCTTCCCCTGCTTGCTCCAGGGCGTAGCACCGTTGACACCGTAGATCCACGCATTGGAAACCATGTTGTACATCAGATTCAGACTTGCATTTCCTCCGATAAACACATTCTCCGGCTTCGTCCCGGTGAGATCGGCAATCAGGCGTCTCGCTTCGATGATTCCGTCGATGAGCCCGTAATTGCGGCAATCGGTTCCATCCTCGGAAATGAGATCCTCGCGGGTCTTCAGACAGGTAAGCATCCCCATGACAAGAGCAAGCTGCTCATCGCCGGGTTTTCCGCGGGACATATTCAAGGAAAGATGCGCGTCTTGAAGCGCCTTGTACTGCACCTTCAGAGACGTCTGCAGTTCCTTGAGCGATTCCTTCGGCATTGTCAGATAGTTCATTGTATAACGTTCCTTCTTGCAATTTGTAAAAAAGGGCCATACAGCATCGTATGGCCCTTTTCAGAGTGATCGATCAGGCATTCACGATTGAAGCAAAATCGGCTTTCAGACTGGCACCGCCGACGAGTCCGCCGTCGATGTCGGGCATTGCAAACAGATCCGCTGCATTGCCGGCATTGACGGAGCCGCCGTACTGAATACGGATCGCCTCAGCAACTTCCTGGCCGTAGACTTCGCAAACGACCTTACGGATCGCGCAGCAAACTTCCTGAGCCTGTTCGTTGGTAGCGGTCTTGCCGGTACCGATCGCCCAGATCGGCTCGTAGGCAATGACAGCCTTGCAGGCGTTCTCAGGAGTAACGTCCTTAAGAGCGATCTTGGTCTGCAGGCGGACAAGATCCTCGGTGATGCCCTGTTCACGCTGTTCCAGCGTTTCACCGACACAGATGATCGGGATCAGGTCATGCTCGAAAGCCTTGAGGACTTTCTTGTTGACGTCTTCATTCGTCTCACCGAAGTAGCCGCGGCGCTCGGAGTGACCAAGAATGACGTAGTCAACACCGGCTTCCTTCAGCATCGCAGGAGCGACTTCACCGGTGTAGGCGCCCTTCTCTTCGAAGTACATGTTCTGAGCACCGATCTTGATGTTGGTGCCTTTGACTGCTTCAACAGCCAGCGCAAGGTCAATGAACGGGGGGCAGAAAACCACGTCGGTGGTCTCGCTGTTTCCGACCAGAGGTTTCAGGGTCTCGATGAGCGCCTTAGCCTCGGCGGGAGTCTTGTTCATTTTCCAGTTGCCGGCAACGATTCTCTTACGCATGGGAATTTCCTCCTCAGTCTTTATCATTCGCAGCGACAACACCGGGCAGTTCCTTACCCTCAAGGAATTCAAGGGAAGCACCGCCGCCGGTGGAGATGTGAGTCATCTTGTCGCCGTAACCCATCTGGTTGACAGCAGCAGCGGAGTCACCGCCGCCAATGACAGTGATCGCATCGTCAAGGTGAGCCAGCACTTCAGCGATCGCTTTGGTTCCGACTGCAAAGTTCGGAAGTTCGAATACGCCCATCGGTCCGTTCCAGACAACCGTCTTGGCATCCTTAAGAGCCTCAGCATAAGCCTCGCGGGTAGCGGGTCCGATGTCCAGACCTTCCCAGCCATCCGGGATCTCACCGGCCGGAACGACCTGAATGTTGGCATCGTTTGCGAAAGCGTCTGCAACAACGGTATCAACAGGAAGCATCAGCTTAACGCCGTTCTTCTCTGCTTTCTTAAGCATGTTGAGTGCATATTCGACATAATCGTCCTCGCAGAGGGAATTGCCGATCTTGCCGCCCAGCGCCTTGGAGAAGGTGTAGGACATGCCGCCGCCGATGATAAGGACATCGACCTTGTCAAGCAGGTTCTCGATAACAGAGATCTTGCTGGAGACCTTGGAACCGCCGAGGATAGCGACAAACGGACGCTTCGGGTTGTTGACAGCATTGCCAAGGAAATCGATCTCTTTCTGCATCAGGTAGCCAACGACAGACGTCTTGACATACTTGGTAACGCCGACGTTCGAGCAGTGAGCGCGGTGTGCGGTACCGAATGCATCGTCGACAAATACATCGCAAAGAGAAGCAAGCTCTTCGCTGAATTTGTCGACGTTCTTGGTCTCTTCGACGCGGTAACGGGTGTTTTCAAGAAGAATGACGTCTCCGTCTTTCATAGCGGCAACAGCAGCCTTGGCGTTCGGGCCGACGACCTCAGGATCAGCGGCAAACTTGACTTCCTGGCCGAGAAGCTCGGAAAGACGTACAGCGACCGGTGCAAGAGAAAGCTCCGGCTTGGGCTCCCCTTTCGGTTTTCCGAGGTGAGAGCAAAGAATGACACGGCCACCGTCATTGATCAGTTTTTTGATGGTGGGAAGCGCGGCAACAAGACGATTCTCGTCCGTGATCTTGCCGTCCTGAAGCGGGACATTAAAGTCGCAGCGCACAAGAACCTTCAAGCCTTTTACATTGATGTCATCGACAGACTTTTTGTTCAGCATAGCGGTTAAACCCCTTTCGACTATTGATTGATTCCCACGAGACCCATACATCTTGTGGCGGTTAGATCTCCCGACAACGATATATGTTCCTTTGAGGGTTCAATTAAAATTGATTTTACGCTACAATGCTATAAATTGCAAGTTTTTTCCTTCAGTTTTAGATAATGGAGAACAAATTCGGAAAAGATCGAATTGGCCCACGCAAACCAGGAACGGGTAAATCGAGAGGGATCATCCTTGAAGACCCCTTCATGCATGTAGCCGGTACCCGCATCGGAGGA
>ONYR01000066.1 GCA_900322165.1 uncultured Eubacteriales bacterium | reverse complement strand
CGAGACCGCCTTCAGAACCTGAAGGTTTTCACGCACATAGTCGAGCGGATCGACCTGATCCTTCAGAATCGTCAGCGGAATGCGGCGGATCGCCGCAAGGAAGCGCATCGTGACACCGGTTTCAGCCTGAATCTTCGGCATGACTTCGTGCACCTGCCGCAGCATCTCGACCGAGGCGCCGGGTTTGACAAGCGTCGTGTCTGAGATTTCGACGTACTCGATGCCGCGGTCCGCGTAGGAACGAGCGACCCAGAGCAGCTTGTCCTGAAAAAGCGTGTTGTGCATGTATACCGGATCCTGCCGATCATCCTCCATCCGGTGCAGGGCACGGACGATGTCACGGTCGGGGATCTGGTCGATGTTCATCAGCTCGATCTTATCCTCGGAAGGCGTTCCCTTCGTGAAAACGTAGCGGTACAGGTAGACTTTTTCGAGGTTGGTGAAGACCGCCTGACCATCCTTCAGGATCGCGAGCGAATTGCGGATCCGAGGGATGTTGTAAGCCGCATGGTCAATATTATGCAGGATCAGGTCCGCAAAGTTGATGAACGTGTTGTCATCGATCTTGCGGATCTTATATTTTCCTTTGAGAGGAGAGTCAGCGAACTGTGCCTCGACCGCCTCACGCTGCGCAGTGACGGCGCGCTCCTGCGCCTCGGTCAGCTGCAGCCCGAGCTTCTTGATGTAATAGAGCGGGTAGCGGATCTGGTGATGGATCCCCAGTGCAATGAGAAGGTCCGGACGCAGATTCGCGTTCATATGGGTATGCAGGTCCGTGTGGAATTTATAATCGTTCAGAATGTAGGTTTTAACAACAGTCTTCTTAAAATCCAGCCGGTAATCCTTGGTCTGGCTCATTAAGGTCTTCGAAATGGCAGGGACCGAAGCCTTCTGCTCGATCGTTCCGTCGGGGTAAATGTTGGCAACCTTTGTATCGCGCAGGCGGAAAATGTAGACCTTCCGATTGTCTCCATCAAGATAGCAAGGCACGGTCCCGCGAATGACCTTCAGCCCCTGTTCATCATAGCTCAGGGGCAGGTCGCAGAGAGTGGCAAGGTTCGTAATGAGGTTGCCGGTACCGTGGTTCGGCGTGCGCAGCACGTAGGACATCTCGCCACCCTCACGATAGAGATCGACGATCATGTCCTTTTCCTTATCCAGATAGAAACGAGAAAAATAAGCCATAACACCCCTCCGGATGAATCACGATTCCTCTTCTCCGACCTTCGAAAGGTCTGTGTCCTTGGTTTCCTTGACCTTCAGCTTCAGGAAGATGATGCTGAAAAGGATGATCGGAACGAAGAAGCAGAGCTGGAAGACACCGATCCTGGCGGAACCGATGTGAGAGTAGAAGATGCCAACGAGCATGCTGACGATCAGGTTGGAAATGTATGCGTAGGAAATGACCGCCATGACCGTCGCGCGGATGCGGGTCGGGGCGGATTCGCCGGGCAGGACGAGGAACAAAAGGTCAGACAGGGACCAGAGTCCGCCGTACATCAGACCGTTCGCAAAGGCCAGCGCGACCGGGCCGATACCGATCTTGGCACCGAAGACGAAGACGATCTGGCCGACGATCGCGAGAATACCGAAAAGAAAACCGGAATTCTTACGGCCGAGTGCATCCGTGAGGAATCCGCTGAAGAACGCGAAAACCGCATAGACAAGAGGCTCGATAATGTAGAACAGGTTCATGTCCGCGTCGGTCATATGGCCGCCGGCGAGAAGCACCTCGCTGACATAGCCCGAGAGCGCCACGCCGATCGAGAAAACGAACAGGACAACAGCAACCATGCGGAGCTGCTTGCTGTGGAAGATGTACCGAACCGCCTCGCCGATACCGACATCGCTCTTCTCACCGGCCGCCTTGGCCTCAGCCTCGCGTTCCTCGTCGGTTTTGCGAAGGTAATTCAGACGGCGCTCGGTAAAGACCGGTGTCTCCTTAGTCGAAACGAGCGCAATCACAGCAATCACGATCGCGATGATCACCGGGATCAGGTAGACAAGACGCCAGGTCGGCAGATCGGCGGG
>ONYR01000216.1 GCA_900322165.1 uncultured Eubacteriales bacterium | reverse complement strand
TGAACTCGTAATTCTCCTCATGGAACACCGGCACCGCCAGACGTCCGGTACGGATGTAGACCGGGCCTTCATGCTCGTAAGCCGCTTTGACGCAGGCTCTCGTTTCCACATCATCGGAGGGGCACATAACGACCATGCCTGGGATCGTACGCATCAGGGCGATATCCTCAAGGCACTGATGGGTCGCACCGTCCTCACCGACGCTTACGCCCGCGTGGGACGCACAGATCTTGACATTCAGGTGCGGATAGCCGATCGCGTTGCGGATCTGCTCGAAAGCACGTCCGGTCGCGAACATCGCGAAGCTCGAAGCGAACGGAACCAGACCGGTCGTAGACATGCCGGCCGATACCGCGATCATGTTTCCTTCGGCGATACCGCAGTCGTAGAACCGCTCAGGCATCGCTTTGCGGACCACGCCGGACTTGGTCGATTCCGCCAGGTCAGCGTCTAAAACGACAACATTCTCATGCTCCTGGCAAAGCGCGAGGAGCGCTTTTCCGTAACTGTCGCGGGTTGCAATTTTAACGTCGCTCATGCCTCTGCCTCCAGTTCCTTCAGTTGTTCTGCCAGTTCCGCAAGGGCCTTCTCGCACTCCGCATCATTCGGTGCCTTGCCGTGCCAGCCGGCCTGATTTTCCATAAAGCTTACGCCCTTGCCCTTCGTTGTCTTCATAACGATGGCAAACGGCTTGCCCTTGACTTCTTTTGCCTTGTTCATCGCGGCTTCGATCTCGTACAGGTCG
Organism: uncultured Eubacteriales bacterium; assembly: GCA_900322165.1. Lineage (GTDB taxonomy): Bacteria > Bacillota > Clostridia > Lachnospirales > Bianqueaceae > RUG760. The sequence continues at coordinate 5,385 of ONYR01000216.1, read as the reverse complement.
TTGCCGTTGATCTCGCAGACCTCAAGGCCGAACGCCTTCAGCTTGTCGACGATCGGGTAAACGCTCATGACCTTGTCGACCGGTCCGTCGATCTGGAGGTTGTTGTTATCGATGACAACAACCAGATTGTCAAGCTTGTAATGAGCGGAGAACATCAGGGCTTCCCAGACTTCTCCCTCTTCGATCTCACCATCGCCCAGCAGCGTGTAAACGCGGTTCGGCTTGCCCTGATGCTTGAAGGCAAGAGCCATACCGGCCGCCGCCGAGATACCCTGGCCAAGGCTTCCCGTAGACATGTCAACGCCCGGGCAGTCCTTCATGCTCGGATGACCCTGAAGGTAGCTGTCGAGGTGACGCAGCGTCTTCAGATCCTCCACCGGAAAGTAGCCGCGCTCTGCGAGAACTGAATACAGTCCCGGCGCGCAGTGACCCTTGGAGAGAACGAAACGATCGCGCTCTTCCCATTTCGGGTTCGTCGGATCGATCTTCATTTCTTTAAAATACAGGTACGTCATCAGATCCGCTGAGGAAAGGCTTCCGCCCGGATGACCGCTCTTTCCGGCATGAACCGCCTCAATGATGTCCATGCGGACCTTGCAGGCAGTTTTCGCCAGCTGTCTCCACTCTTCGGTAGTCATAGGCATTAACTCCATTCTTTTGATTGAATGTTTCGATTTGGTGCTTTCGTGAACCGTAAAGCACCGATCCGAAACGGATACACAGATACAATTATTATACACGGGCAGTCAGGAAACGGCAATTATTTCCTCTGTTTTCCTGTCGCCTTTTTTCTTCACTCCTGATCCGCCGCGAGGCACAAAAAAACGATACAACTTTGCACGCCGTATCGTCTTTTTCGTTTCAGTTCATTGGTTTGCGCGTCTCGCCCTGTGCGATCACGCTTTAGCCGCCGCCTTTTCCGCCTCTCTTGCAAGCGCCGCTTCAAGCGCGAGCGCAAGCTGATCCGGACAGGAGGTCGGTCTCGGTCCGCAGGTGTTGCCCTTCAGACGGTCGATGATCATCTGCGCGTCCATTCCTTCGATCAATTTCGCAATACCTTTCGTATTGCCGTTGCATCCGCCGACAAATTCGCAATTGTAGACCTTGCCGTCCTTCAGATCGAAATTGATCTGTCTGGAGCAGGTTCCGTGAGTTGTATACTGGTACATCGTTTCACCTTTCTCGTTCTTCAAAAAAAATGTACTGCAATATTATAGCAGAACCGCCCGCCTCCGTAAAGTTTTGAAACTTGTTTTCCCCTTCGAATTTTTATATAATAGTGGTCAGCTGTTTTCCAGCCTTTGCAGACAACAGGTGCACGAAAACAGCCGACCGATTTAATCAGAACGAGGTAATTATGGACCAGCAGTTAATTAACCGCCAGCTGCAGCAGGAACTGAAGCTCGAAGCCTGGCAGGTAGACAACGTTGTCAATCTGATCGATGAGGGCAACACGATTCCCTTTATCGCCCGCTACCGCAAGGAAATGCACGGAACCCTTTCCGATGAGGTGCTCCGCAACCTGAATGAACGCCTTGCATATCTGCGCACGCTTGCGGAGCGCAAAGATTCCGTTATCAAACTCATCGAGGAGCAGGGCAAGCTGACACCGGAGCTCAAAAAGCAGATCGAGCACGCGGCTACCATGGTCGAGGTCGAAGACCTCTACCGTCCTTATAAGCAGAAGCGCCGCACTCGCGCCCTCATCGCGCGCGAACGCGGACTTGAGCCGCTCGCCAAGGCGATCCTTGACGATGTCAACGCGGTCAATCTGCCCGAGATGGCCGCTGCTTACGTGGATCCTGAAAAGGAAGTCCCGGACGTGGAAGCCGCGCTTGCCGGCGCGTCGGATATTCTTGCGGAGGATCTGGCCGATCTTGCGGAAGAGAGACGTCAAGTGCGCAAAACGACCGCGCAGAAGGGGCACGTAGTCACCAAAGCCAAAGATCCGGAAGCTGAGTCGGTTTATGAACTGTACTATGATTTCGATACCCCGATCGCGAAGATGCAGCCCCACCAGGTGCTCGCGATCGACCGCGGTGAGAAGGAAAAAGTGCTCCGCACCGCCCTTTCCGCTCCGGAAGAGGAGCTTGAGAGCTACCTTGCTTCTCACTTGATCTATCCGGCTGACGAAGACGGTTCGCGCGTGTTTATCAAAAACTCCGATGAGCGCGCTGCGTTTTTGAAGTCTGTCAGTGTGGATGCGTACAAGCGTCTCATTGCTCCTTCGATTGAAAATGAAATTCGCTCTGATCTGACTGAAAAAGCGCAGGATCAGGCAATCAAGGTCTTTGAGAAGAACCTGCAGCAGCTTCTGATGGCGCAGCCGATCGCCGGCAAGACCGTCCTTGGCTTTGACCCGGCCTTCAGAACCGGATGCAAGCTCGCAGTTGTCGATCCGACCGGAAAGGTGCTTGCGACCGGCGTGATCTACCCGACCTCCGGCGCAGTCCGTGTGCCGGAAGCCCGCCGCGAGATCGAGCGCATGATGCGCAAGTACAAGGTCGAGCTCATCGCGCTTGGCAACGGAACCGCTTCCCGCGAATCCGAACAGTTCCTCGCCGAGACTCTGAAAGAATACAATCCGATGGCTCGTCAGCTTGGCCTGCCGACGGTTTCCTACGTCATCGTTTCCGAGGCCGGCGCGAGCGTCTACTCCGCGTCCAAGCTCGGAACCGAAGAGTTCCCGGACTATGACGTTGCGCTTCGAAGCGCGGTTTCGATCGCCCGCCGCCTGCAGGATCCGCTGGCGGAGCTCGTTAAGATCGATCCGAAAGCGATCGGTGTCGGACAGTACCAGCATGACATGGACCAGAAAAAGCTCTCCGAAGCGCTCGGAGGCGTTGTCGAAGACTGCGTCAACAAGGTCGGTGTCGATGTCAACACGGCATCGCCCTCCCTGCTTTCCTACGTCTCCGGTATCTCCGCTTCGCTCGCGAAAAACATTGTCGCTTACCGCGAAGAAAACGGCAGCTTCAAGAGCCGTAAGGAACTCTTAAAGGTTTCCAAGCTCGGTCCGAAGGCCTTCACGCAGTGCGCCGGATTCCTCCGTGTTCCCGGCGGCAGCGAGCCCTTCGACAACACCGCGGTTCACCCCGAATCCTACGAAGCAGCTCGCGGCCTCCTCACCGCACTCGGCTATGATCCGAAGCAGCTCGCCAAGGATGGTCAGCTCCAGAAGGGCATCTCCGAGGTACCCGGCAAGCTTGCCAAGCTTAACAAGGAGGCACTCGCCGAGTCGCTCGGTGTCGGTGTTCCGACCCTGACGGACATTGCTCAGGAGCTCTCTCGTCCCGGCCGCGATCCGCGTCAGGACCTGCCGGCTCCGATCCTCCGCACCGACGTTCTCAGCATGGAAGACCTGAAGGTCGGCATGATCTTAAAGGGTACGGTCCGCAACGTCATCGACTTCGGTGCGTTCGTCGACATCGGTGTCCATCAAGACGGCCTTGTGCACATCTCCCAGCTTTCCAACAAGTTTGTCAAACACCCGCTCGACGTGGTGAAGGTCGGCGACATTGTCGAAGTCAAAGTCATCAGCGTCGACGTCAAGAAAAAGCGCATCGGCCTGACGATGAGGCTGTGAGAAGCTGCAGGCGGGATTTCCGCGCTTGTGCTCCTCGCTTGGCTTGCGCTTTTTCGCTTGCTTGGATTCTTCGCTTGTCATTTACGTAGAATTTTTGTTTATTCGCCAAATATTACGTAACTTCAAAAAGTCATTTTTGAAAATTACGTAATAAAAAGCTATTTTCGCATAATTCTACGTAAATGTACCGACCCAAAAATGACAATTCCAATCTGATTTACGTAGAAAAAGCGAAATATGTCAAAATACTACGTAGTTATTCGAGTGTCATGGAGCGTCCGAAGCTTGACTCCTGGTACTTACACTCAAATGATTACGTAGTATTTCGCACTTTTGCATTAATTCTACGTAAATTCCTCAGAAACCAATTTGCGGGCGAAAGGCAATTACGTATATTTTCAGAAAAAACAATCATTATTACGTAATCAAAAAGAGCTGCAAACGGAGCATCCTCATATTGAGGATCTTCCGTTTGCAGCTCTCCTTTTTCGTTCGTTCCCCTTTCGGGGTTATTTCTTAGCGAACCTGCTCCTTGAGCGTTTTTCCTGCGGTGAAAACGGGTGAGCGATGATCGTCGGTGTGATATTTAAAGCCACGGAAGGTGCCTTCGCGGCCTTCTACCTTCTTGGTATCAAAGGTGCCAAAACCAGTGATGCTAACGGCCTCGCCTTTTTTCAGCTCTTCTCCGATCACATTCAGCAGTGTGTTAACGACAGTCAGGGCTTCCTTATTGGAAACGCCGGCCTGCTCTGCAACGGTCCTGATCAGTTCTGTCTTATTCATGACAAAACCTCCTTTTATGATATTTTTCGCGCTTTTTGTGGGAATCTTTCTGCCGCGAGCCCCTGCCCGCTAGACGGTATCCCAACATTCTTTCTGCTTTGATTATAGCAGAAGCCTAGGCGAATGTATATCGCAAAAAAAGGTTTTTACGAGGACAGCTGATTGGCAAGCTTTGCAAACTCAGCGAGCGTCAGGGCCTCGCCGCGAACGCGCTCATCAAGCCCGGCTGCAGCCAGCGCAGCGAGCAGCTTTTCCTTCGAAATGCTCAGCTCCGGCGAGCCGGAAACCGCATTTGTCAGGGTCTTGCGACGCTGCATGAACGCCGCACGGATCAGCTTGAACATCAGACGCTCGTCCCCCACCTCGACCGGTGGCTCCTTGTGACGCGAGAGCCGGATCACGGCCGACCCGACCTTCGGGCGCGGCATGAAGCAGTTCTGCGGGACATAGGCCGCAATGTACGGATCCGCATAGTACTGCACCGCGAGGGAGAGCGCACCGTAGTCCTTGGTCCCCGGACCGGACTGCATGCGCTTCGCGACCTCCTCCTGCACCATGACCGTCACGCTCGAAAGCGGGACGTGGCTCTCGAAGAGCTCCATGATGATGGGCGTCGTGATGTAGTAAGGCAGATTCGCGATGACCTTGACCGGACGGTCGATCCCTTTTTCCGCAAAAAACGCGGGCAGGTCGAGCTTCATGAAGTCCTCGTTCACGATCTCCACATTGTTGTACGCCGCGAGGTTTTCTTCAAGGATCGGAATGACCCGATCATCGATCTCGACCGCGATGACCCGTCCGGCCCGCTCGGCCATGACCTGGGTCAGGCTGCCGATACCGGGGCCGATCTCGAGACAGATATCGTCCGGGCCGATCTCGGCCGCGCGGAGGATCTTGTCAAGCACGTGCAGGTCAATCAAAAAGTTCTGACCGAGCTGCTTTTTGAACTGAAAATCATATTTTTGGAGAACGGCGATCGTGTTTTTCGGGGAGGCGATCCATTTTTCCGCCTCGGC
>ONYR01000387.1 GCA_900322165.1 uncultured Eubacteriales bacterium | reverse complement strand
GGCATCGCCCTTCGGGCATCGCCCTTCGGGCATCGCCCTTCGGGCATCGCCCTTCGGGCATCGCCCTTCGGGCGAATGGAACCGGCAGGGCTGGCAGGAGGAGAGTATGATCCATCAGGAATTGCTGGAGAAGCTAAGCCAAATCACCGATGAGGAGCAATCGATCCTCGACGGAAGGACCGGAATCGACCGCGCGCTCTATGTTTCGGGCGGCGGGAACGTCATCGAAGCGGAGAAGCTGCTGGAGAAGGGCAAGCTCATCACGATCCGCCCGCACACGCGCTTTGTGCATTTCCCGGAGCACACCCACAACTATGTGGAAGTGGTGTACATGTGCCAGGGACAGACGGTGCATTATGTCAACGGGACGCGGATTGAGCTGAAGGCCGGGGAGCTTTTGTTCCTCGGGCAGGGCGCGAAGCAGGAGATCGAAGCGGCCTCGGAGGGAGACATTGCGGTCAACTTCATCATTTTGCCGCAGTTTTTCGATCGCCCGATCGAGATGATCAGCGAGCGCGAAACCCCGCTGCACCGTTTCCTCGTGGAGTGCCTCGGCGGGGCGTCCGGATCGCCCGGTTATCTTTATTTCAAGGTGGCGGACGTGCTGCCGATCCAGAATCTTGTCGAAAATCTGCTCTGGACGATGTTCAGCGATGTGCCGAACAAGCGCAGCATGAACCAGATGACAATGGGCCTTTTGTTTACCCACCTTGTCAATCAGTCCGAGCGCCTGGCGTACGAGTCGAAGGAAGAGGAGATGATCCTCGAGGTCTTTCGTTACATCGAGGACCATTACCAGAGCGGCAGCCTTGCGGACCTCGCGGACAAGATGCACTACGATTTTTACTGGCTTTCCCGCCAGATCAAGCGCCGCACCGGCAAAACCTACACCGAGCTTGTGCGCGAGAAGCGGCTGAGCCAGGCTGCCTACCTCCTGCAGAACACCACGCTGAACGTGGACCGGATCGGCGAGATGGTCGGCTACAGCAACATGAGCTTCTTCCACGACATTTTTCAGAAAGAATTCGGCATGACCCCGAAAAAATACCGGGATCAGCAGCGATAAAGCACGGAGAGGTCAGCCCTACAGGAAACGCACATCGAAAAATATTCGGCGATGCGATAAAGCCCGCATTGAAGGAGTAATTATGAGTGAAGTGATTGAAAGAGGATTGTTTAAGGACAAAGCGTTCTACCGCAAATTGTGGCGGCTGATGCTGCCGATCGCGCTGCAGAGCCTGATGCTATCGGCGGTCGCAGCGTGCGACGCGATCATGCTCGGGCGCGTGGAGCAGAATTCGATGGCAGCCGTGTCCCTCGCGACGCAGATCCAGTTTGTCCAGAACATCATCATCTCCTCGGTCACCGCGGCGGCCTCAATCCTCGGCGCGCAGTACTGGGGCAAGGGCGACAAGCGCACGATCGGCGACATTTTCAACATGAGCCTTCGCCTCAACGGCGCAATCTCGCTTTTGTTCTTCCTGCTGTGCATTCTGATCCCCGACAAGCTGATGATGATCTTCGCGAGCGACAAAGCCCTGATCTCGATCGGCGCGGACTACCTCAAAATCGCTGGCTGGTCGTACCTTCTGACCGGCATCACCCAGTCCTACCTCACGACCATGAAGGTCACCGACCATGTTCCGCGGACGGCGTGGATCAGTTCGGGCGCGGTCGTGCTGAACCTGATCTTAAACGGTATCTTTATTTTCGGACTTTTCGGCATCCCCGCGATGGGGGCCCGCGGCGCGGCGCTCGCGACCTTGATTTCCCGCATCATCGAAATGCTCTGGGCGGTCATCTCTTCCTATCAGAAAGGCTTCCTGCACCCGGATTTCAAGCGTTTCTTCAAGCGTGACAAAGCGCTGGCAAAGGATTTCATGCACTGCGCGCTGCCGCTTCTTGGCGGCGGCCTGTTCTGGGGCGTCGGTTTCACTTCTTACACTGCCATCATTGGCCACATGGGCGCGGATGCCGCGGCGGCCAACTCGATCGCAGCCGTTGTACGCGATCTGATGTGCTGCTTGAACGTTGGTGTCGCCAACGCCGGCGGCATCATGGTCGGCAACGAGCTCGGCGCCGGCAAACTCGAATGCGGCAAAGTCTACGGCGAGCGTCTCGCGGGCCTCTCGGTCCTGATCGGACTGTTCTCCACCCTCGTTGTCATCGCGGTGACCCCGCTCGTGGTCCATTTCATGATCCTGACGGACGAAGCGCGATCGCTCCTTTCCACCATGATGATCATCATGGGCGTCTACATGATCGGGCGCTGCATCAACACGGTCGTCGTGAATGGTGTCTTCGGCGCCGGCGGTGATACGTTGTTCGACATGTACTCGCTCGCCGTCTGCATGTGGGGCATCGCGATCCCGCTTGCGCTTCTCGGCGCGTTCATCTGGAACTGGCCGGTCCCGCTTGTCTACGCGTGCACCTGCCTCGACGAAGTTGGCAAACTCCCGTGGGTCTACCTGCATTTCAAGAAGTATAAGTGGGTCAAGGATCTGACAAGGGAGACAGAGGAGTGACGGGTGTGACTGACACTGGGGGCCACTTTGTCAGCTTGTAGAGTGTCACTCTCTGTACAAGCTGACAAAAAAGGGCGTTCGGTCAGCTTGTAGGGCGAAACCCTTCGTACAAGCTGACAAGCAAGGCTATTCCGTCAGCTTGTAGAGAGAAACCCTTCGTACAAGCTGACAAACAGGGTTACTCAGTCAGCTTGTAGGGCGAAATCCTTCGTACAAGCTGACAACAAAGGTCACCCAGTCAGCTTGTAGGGCGAAACCTTTCGTACAAGCTGACAAACAAGGTCACCCAGTCAGCTTGTAGAGCGAAACCCTCCGCACAAGCTGACAAGCAAGGCTACTCGGTCAGCTTGTAGAAAGAAAACCCGAAAGAAGTGCTGTTTCGGGTAGCTCAGTCATCTCCTGAGGAGAAATCACTGCGTGAGATGACGGTTCCAGGTAGCCAAATCATCTCCTGAAGAGAAAATGCTGTGTGAGATGACAGTTTCAGGTTACCCAGTCATCTCAGGAGAAGAAACCGCTGTGTGAGATGACAGCTCCGGGTAACT
>ONYR01000151.1 GCA_900322165.1 uncultured Eubacteriales bacterium | reverse complement strand
TTGACCGTTATATTTTCTACGTATCAGAAGGCATCATCAATCTGGTCAATATTTTCCAGCCTGAAGTTGTCATGCTCGGCGGCGGTATCTCCGCTCAGGGTGAGCGCCTGCTTCGCCCGATCCGTCAGCACCTGATGCGCTATGTTTACTGCAAGGAAGTGAACGGACCGAAGCTGGCTTGTGCCGCACTTGGCAATGATGCCGGCATCATCGGCGCCGCCTTTCTCTGATCTACGCTTACGATGAGTTCGCCAGACGATCGCGCAGCTGCCGCAAGGACCCGAAAGGGATGCTGTGAGGAAAGTCCGAGCTTCATAGGGCAGGATGCTGGATAACGTCCAGTAAGGGTGACCTTAAGGAAAGTGCAACAGAAATATACCGCCATGGCAGCATGGTAAGGGTGCAAAGGCGAGGTAAGAGCTCACCGCCTTTCTGGTGACAGGAAGGGCTCTGTAAACCCCATCCGAAGCAAGACCGAACAGAAAGCGATACGGTGGCCCGCCGTGCTTTCGGGTAGGTCGCTTGAGGCATGCGGCAACGTATGTCCCAGATAGATGATCGTCTAAGACAGAACTCGGCTTACAGACGGACTCATTCGATAAAAAAGAAAGCCTCTCTTCACGGCTTTGGCTTGGAAGAGAGGCTTCTTTTTTTTTGATTGGTATATCTGTTTTGGACGGTCAGGCGGAAATCAGTAGGTGCCTTCCGTATCCAGGTTCATCTTTTCGGTCTTTTTCGTGAACGTTGAATTCTTTGCTTTTTCGCTCAGCAGCTCATAGAACAGGTCTTCGTCGATATGCATCGGATCGATACCCGCATGGCCGGTCCAGTCACTCAGATGCATTGCGTTCGAGAGGGACAGTCCCAGAATGCCTTCCTCGCCCGGAGCGAGCAGCGGGGTACCGTTTACGACGGCATTGGTGAAATTCTGAAGGATACCGACATGTCCCGTTTCCTTTTCGGTGATCGGGATATCGATGATCTCAACCTCCGGCTGACCGAATCCGGCTTTATACGTCGCGTTAAACTCCTTTTCACCGATCTTGTTGCGGTAGAAGGTGATCTTTGATTTTTCAACGATCAGTTTTCCCATGTCAGCGCTGATCTCCAGACGGTTCGTACCGGGTGCGTCATGCGTGGAAGCGATAAAGACACCGGACATGCCGTTTGCATAGCGGGCATAGGTCGTGACATCGTTTTCAACCTCGATATCGCGGCCCTTGCCGTATTCCATGAAGGAACGGATCTCACAAGGCATTCCGAGCATCCACTGCCAAAGATCGATCTGGTGAGGGCACTGATTCAAGAGGACACCGCCGCCTTCACCGGACCAGGTGGCACGCCAGCTGCTGCTGTTGTAATAACTCTGAGAGCGATACCAGTCGGTGATGATCCAGACAAAGCGCTTCAGCTCGCCGAGCTCACCGGACTTGACCATCTCGCGAACCTTCGCATAGACCGGGTTCGTGCGCTGGTTGTACATGATTCCGAATACTTTGCCGGAAGCCTTGGCCGCTTCATTCATTTCCCGAACGGCCTTCGTATAAACGCCGGCCGGCTTTTCCGTCAGAACGTTCAGTCCCTTGGCAAAGGCCAGCTTAGCATAGACCGGATGCAGGTAGTGGGGCACCGCGATCAGAACGACGTCGATATCGGCGTTCTCGATGAGGTCTTCCGCCTTGTCAAAGAGCGCGACACCGGGCAGATTTTCCTTAACATAGGCCAGGCGCGAAGGATCGATATCGCAGACAGCTGTGAGGCATGCGCCGTCGACTTTCCCGTTGTACAGATTGTTGGCATGCTGGGTTCCCATATTACCGATGCCGATGATTCCGAACTTTACCATGATCGTGTTTTCCTTTCATTAAACGTTTTTTCAGGGCAGCAGCTGCGTGAGGGCGTGATGCGCGAGACGGAACATCGCTTCGCCGTTGTCAGCGCTCTTGTCTTTCATCCAGTCGGCCTCTCTCTCGAGCGCATGGTAACCGGCAAAATCAGCCAGATGCGGTTCCAGCGAAAGAAAGCCCTCGTAATTCATTTCCTCCAGGCGGCTGATGAGTTTGTCCCAATGGGCATCACCCATGCCAGCCGGAACGACGGCACCGTCCTCCATGCGCGCGTCCTTGACATGCACATAGGCGATATACGGCTTCAGCAGATCAAAGCTTTCCAGCGCATCCTGCTTTTCCTGGATCAGGTTGGCCGGATCGTAGGTGGCAAGCAGCGGTGCCCCTTTAAAGGTCTCCAAAAGATCGAGACAACGGGGCGCGGTATTGCCGTAGATGCCTTTTTCATTTTCATGCAGCAGGGTAAGGCCGCTCGGCGTGTGTTTCAGGAAAAGATCCAGACGGCGAAGCACCTCATCGCGCTCTTTTTCATCCGCATCGTAGAAACTGAACATGCGGATATACTTGGTGCCCAAGATCGCAGCCTGCTTGACAACATGATCAAACAGCGCAAGATGCGGCTCAAATTCATCGTGAATCGAGATCTTTCCAAGGGGAGAGCCGATGGCAGAAACCTGAACACCGTTTGCTTCCAGCTTCTTTTTCAAAGTCTCCGTCTCCTCGAGCGTGAGAGAAGTGATATTGTTCCCGTCCACACCGCGCAATTCAATAAAGCGAATGCCAAGGTCATTCAGCACGCGAAGCTGTACATCCATCAACGGATTGATTTCATCCGCAAAGCCCGAAAGCTCAATTCTCATAGATCAAGTTCTCCTTACTTTTATTTAGTGCGGTCACCGGCTTCATACGCCAGCTTCATCAGGTTCTTGTAGGAATTGGCAAGGCAGTCAAACGGATCGCGAGGACAGACGTCCTGTTCGATCACGATCGAGGTCACACCGATCTCCTGACATGCCTTGAAGCACTCCAGAAGATCGAGATTGCCTTCTCCGACTTCCGCAAACACCGGCTGATGGTTTTCAACCGCCAGATCCTTGAAGTGACAGACCTCCACGCGGCCTTTAAGCTTGTTTCTGAGGAAATTCGCAGGGGTCACGCCGCCCATCTGCAGCCAGAAGGTATCCGGAATGAAGTGAACCTCTTCCGGATCGGTCTCAGAGAGCAGGCGGTCAAACATGGTAACACCGTTATATTTCTGAAATTCGGTCGAATGGTTGTGATAAGCAAACTGTAGACCGGCCTGTTTGATCCTGTGCGCGATTCCGTTGAGAATACAGATAAACTCCGTCAGAGAATCGTTGTCTTTGGTATAGTCTCTAGGCGCAGACCCAAGACCGATGACCGGGATCCCAAGATAGAGGTGTTCTCGAATGACTTCATCCAGGTCGTTCTGCAGCCGGTCAAACGGGGTGTGCGTGCAGCAGACCCGGATCTCGTATTTTTCCATCAGGGCTTTCATATTTTCTGCCGGAATGCGTGCATTACCGGAAAGCTGAACGGTTTCATAACCTGCTTCATGGCACTTTTTGAAGGTCTCTTCAATGCCTGCTTCGGACTGCGTAAATTCCCTTACCGTGTAAAGCTGAGG
>ONYR01000199.1 GCA_900322165.1 uncultured Eubacteriales bacterium | reverse complement strand
GAAAAAGCAGGAGTTTGTGCTGCTTGTCGATGAGGCGCACAATCTGGCGGATCGCGCGCGAGGCATGTTCAGCGCAGAGATCCATAAAAAAGATATTCTGGCGTTTAAGAAAACACTGCCAAAGGATTCGGTTTTGGCTCGCTCCCTCTCCAAGGTCAATCAGCTGTTTCTCAGCGCAAAGAAGGAGATGGGCGAGCAGAAGGTCGCGCTCGCCGGAGCTTCTGATGAAGGTCTTGGCGGGAGCGGTCTTTCGATCGGAGATGAGTGGATCCGGGCGCTCGATCGTCTGGCGGATCGGATGGGGGAATACTTTGAGATCTGCCGGAAGATGGAGCTCGAGGTCACCGAGGAGGCGCTGCAACTGTATTTTGACCTTCTGTTCTTCCTGAAAATGGAGGAGGAAAAGGACTCCGGATACGAAACCTACATGGAGACGATGGGTTCAGACATGATGCTTCGGCTGTACTGTGTCGATCCGTCAGGGGCGCTTCGCAAGGCTTATGAGAAGGTGAAAGCGATCGTCTTTTTCTCCGCGACCATGATGCCGATTCGGTATTACAAAACCCTGCTGGGGGCGGAGAGCGAGGAGGAAGCGATCGCGCTGAAAAGCCCGTTCGACCCGTCGAAGCGCAAGATCCTCTACAGTGCGGTGCCTGTAACCTACAAGACACGAGGGGCGAGCGTGGATGAATGCGCACGCCTTTTGAAAGAGACGGTCAGTGCCAAAGCGGGCCACTACCTTGCGTATTTTCCGTCCTTTGTCTACCTGAACATGGTGTATGAACGGTTTACCGAGCTGTACCCGGAGGTCGAAACACTGTGCCAGGAGCAGGGGATGGAGGAGGCGGAGCGCGAGGCCTTTGTGGAGCGCTTCCGCAGTGATGAGGGTCCCTTGCTTGGATTTGCGGTGCTCGGAGGTGTGTTCGCGGAAGGCATCGATCTAAAGGGAGACGCACTCATCGGGGTCATGATCGTGAGCGTGGGGCTTCCGCAGCTTTCTGCTGAGCGAGACCTTATCAAACGTCATTTTGACCGCACGCAGGAAGACGGATTCGACTTTGCCTATGTCTATCCGGGCATCGGGCGCGTGTTCCAGGCGGCCGGAAGACTGATTCGAAGTGAAGAAGACGCGGGCGTGATCTTACTGATCGACGCACGCTTTGGACAGAGCCGCTACGAGCGTCTCTATCCACCGGACTGGGAGGTTGAAGGCCCGGTTCGTGCGGAGAATCTGCCGGAGGTTCTCGGAGAATTCTGGGAGACGGTGGAGAATTCATAGATGGGAAACGGAAAGTTATGCGATTTTGTGCACTGTCAAGCGGCAGCAACGGAAACTGCAGCCTGATCGAGACCGGGGAGCACCGGCTCCTGATCGATATCGGGCTGAGTGCAAAAAACATTGAAGGGCTGCTGAGGGCGAAAGGGATCGAGCCCGGAACGATCACTGCGGTGTTCGTCACCCATGAACATACGGACCATACGGCCGGTGTGGGGGTCTGGGCAAGGCGCTACAAGATCCCGGTCATGGCAACAGCCGGCACCTGGAAGGGCATGCGGCGGACGATCGGTGAGGTGCCCGGCGAGCTAGCCTTTGAGATCGTCTCGGGCAAGGGATACCGGATGAGTGATCTTCGGATCGAAGCGATCCCGACAAGCCACGACGCGAACGATCCGTGTGCGTACACGGTCGAAAGCGGCGGAGCCAAAGCGTCCGTCATTACGGATACCGGCCTTATTACTGAAACGATGTTCAAGCACCTGTGCGAGTCGGACATCGCGGTGATCGAGAGCAACCATGATCTCGACATGCTGATGAACGGACCGTACCCGGCGGCGCTGAAGCGGCGCATCCGCGGAAATCTCGGCCACCTTTCGAACCAGGACTGCGGTGCGTGCCTGGCTGAGGTGCGGAATTTCAACCCGAACGCGACGTTCCTGCTTGGCCATCTGAGTGAGGAGAACAACACACCGGAGCTGGCGCTTCGGACCGTGAAGGAGATCGTGGCTGAGCGGCATGGAGAGACCGGACCGATCGAGCTGACGGCCCGAGGAAAATCCACCGATCTGTATGTAATATAAATAAGGAGGCAGCGTATGATCAACTATGCGGTGATCGGAACAAGCTGGATTACGGAGACGTTTATTGCGGGCGCGATGGAAAACGGAAAGATGAGACTTGCCGGCGTATATTCCCGCAGTGAGGAGAAGGCTGCAGCCTTTGCAAAGAAGCAGAAAGCGGCCGCACTCGGGGGCGAGATCAAATTGTACACCGAGCTTGAAGCACTCGCGGCGGATCCGGAGATCCAGGCTGTTTACATTGCGAGTCCGAACAGTTTTCATGAGCGACAGAGCCGGCAAATGCTCGAGGCCGGCAAACATGTCATCTGTGAAAAGCCGATCGGCATCCACCCTGAGGTCGTACGGGAATTGGATGTGCTGGCTCGTGCAAAGGGCCTTGTCTACATGGAAGCGATCATGATGGTTCATCTTCATGAGCAGGTCGCCGCGCTCAAGGAGGCGGTTGCCAAGATCGGCAAGGTCTATACCGCTAGTATTGATTTTTCGCAGCTGTCCTCGAAGTATCAGGCTTATCTTGACGGGAAAAAACCGAATATTTTCAATCCGGCCTTTGCGACCG
>ONYR01000002.1 GCA_900322165.1 uncultured Eubacteriales bacterium | reverse complement strand
GCCTCCGCCCTCTATGATGATGCGGAGGACCTTGCCGCAGCCGCAGCGTACGGTTCAGACCTGCACACGGTCGGCTATCACTACGTTCCCAACGTCATGGAATGGCAGAATGTGATCTTCGTCTATCAGCGAAGCGGTGAGCGCGACTGGCTTGTCGGCATCATCTATCAGGATCTGACGACCGGCTAAACCGTTGATCCCATCAATCCTGCAGTTTTCGAAACGCGGTCGGCAGCATGACCGCGTTTTTCTCTGCCCAGATTCCGTCCTTACCGGCCTCTTCCGAGTACGCCTCAAAGACACGCATGTTCCAGGTGATATGGCTGAACACATGCTTGGCGCTTTGTTTAAAGGTCAGTTTTTCGGGCGTAAATCCGTATTGGTTCCGTATCGCGTTAAGGACAGAGGGAAGATCCGCTTCCGGGCTGATCTCGACGTTCGGCAGCTCATACAACCCGCCGAGTACGACGTTGTCCGGGCGCTTAAACACGAGCACTTCGCCCATCGCGTTCCGGACGATCACGACCGCCCTGTCTTCAATGCGCCGTTTTGTCTTCGGAATTCGGACCGGGAGGGCCTCCTGCAGGCCTGCTTTTTTCGCCTCGCAATAGCTTTGCAACGGGCAAGCCTCACATTTCGGACCCTTTGGCAGGCAGATGACCTCGCCGAGCTCCATCAGCCCCTGCACGAACGCGCCGGCCGCTTCCTTGGGGTAAGATGCTTTGAGAAGCTCCTCCACCTTTTTGCGCGAGGAAGCGAGCATGACGTCCTCCTCCAGCTTCTGAAGGCGGGACACCACGCGCATCACATTGCCGTCCACTGCGGTCTCCGGCAGACCGAACGCAATTGCTGCGATCGCCCCGGCCGTGTAATCACCGATCCCGGGCAGATGACGGATCTCCTCGTACGTCTGTGGGAATCCTCCCATCTCCGCGATCAATCCGGCCGCTTTATGTAAGTTCTTAGCCCTTGAATAGTAACCGAGTCCCTCCCAGTGTTTAAGCACATCCTCCAGCGGCGCCTCCGCGAGCGCCTCCACGGTCGGATAATCGTTCATAAAACGCGCGTAGTACGGCATGACCGTCTCGATGCGCGTCTGCTGCAGCATGATCTCCGAGATCCAGACATGGTACGGATTCCGGTCTTCGCGCCAGGGAAGCGATCGTGCATTGTTTTGATACCAGATAATCAAGGGAGCGACCCATGACAATGCGTGGGCCGCTCCGTTTTTTGATTCACTCATGCTTTGACTTTGATGTTGCGGGTCGCGACAAGATTGCGGCCGGTTCCGGCTACGTTCTCGATCAGGACATCGCCAACCTTGACCGGAGCCTTGGCAACGACGCGGGAGGCTTCCTTCAGGACTTCATCGATGCTGTCCTTCGGAACCGTGTCGTTCGTCTTGGCCGAGACCATCGCGATATCACCGCCCGTCACATAGAGCGACGTCGTAACGGTACGCATCGGACGAGTCATCTCTTCGGTCGCATATTTGACACCGCGCGGGCAGAAGTTTCCGGTCACGTTGATCTTCTCCACGCCGTTTTCAATTACCTTCTCCGCTGTCAGATGGCAGCCGCGGGGGCATACGATACAGGTATATTCCATTTTCCAACCTCCCTGTTTACGCCAGTACAGTCTCCAGCGTCAGTTCCTTGGCGCCGGATGCCTTAATCTTTTCAAGCTCAGACGCTTTCACTGGCAGCTCGGCCATCTCGCCGGGAACTGCCTTGATGAACTTGCGCTCGAAGATCGTCTCTTCGCCTGCCTTCAGCACATACTTGCCGGCGCCGACGGGACGGCCAACGCGGCAGTAGATGGAGAAAGGCTCGTCGAGCGATACACGCTGCGGCACGGTATAACGGACCTCGCCCGCTGCCTTGACCGCGATCTCCTCGCTCTTCTCTTCATCCGTCTTGGTGTTGTACTTTGCAGCGCTTCGACCCGCGATCATACTCTCCTTGCTGACGAAGTCAACAATGTCATGAACATGAAGCACGTTGCCGCAGGCATAGACGCCGGGCACGCTTGTCATACGGTTTTCATCGACCTGCGGGCCGCCGGTCACGCGGTCCATCTCGACGCCGAGCGTCTTGGAAAGCTCGTTCTCGGGAAGCAGGCCGACCGACAGCAGCAGCGTGTCGCACTCGACGTAGCGCTCGGTTCCCGGGATCGGGTTGCGGCGCTCATCGACCTCGGCAACGGTAACGCCCTCAAGGCGATCCTTGCCGTGAATATCGACAACGGTCGTGTTCAGGTACAGCGGAATGTTCTGATCGATCAGGCACTGCTGAATGTTACGGGCAAGGCCGGAGGAATAAGGCATGATCTCGCAGACCATCTTGACGTCCGCGCCTTCCCACTTCATGCGGCGCGCCATGATCAGTCCGATGTCGCCGGAACCAAGAATGACGACCTTGTGACCCGGCATCACGCCTTCAAGGTTGACAAGGCGCTGCGCCAGACCGGCGGAGAAAATGCCGACCGGACGGGTTCCGGGGGTCTTCAGGTTTCCGCGCACACGCTCACGGCAGCCCATCGAAAGGATCGCGCTCTTGCAGCGAAGCTCAAGCACGCCGTCCTCCGGGGACAGGCACATCACGGATTTATCGTAAGGCTTGTTTTCAGGATGATACTGCAGCTCCAGGACCATCGTTCCGGTAACGGACTCGATGCCTCTCTCTTCGACCTGATCGATGAAACGCTGTGCGTACTCGGGGCCGGTCAGCTCTTCCTTGAACCACTGCAGACCGAATCCGTTGTGGATGCACTGCTGCAGGATACCGCCCAGATGGGTATCACGCTCTACGATCAGAATACTTCTCTCGCCTTCATCATAAGCTGCGACTGCGGCGGCAAGTCCGGCGGGACCTCCGCCGACGATGACGGTATTAACTTCTTTAATCATGCCTGCACTCCTTTCAGCTTGCCCTGAGCGATTTCGGTACCTGCACCGGCTTTGCGCACTTTCTCAAACGGGATACCGGTCTCTTCGGAGATGATCTCCATGACGCGCGGGGTGCAGAAGCTTCCCTGGCAGCGTCCCATACCGGCGCGGCAGCGGCGTTTCACGCCGTCCACGGTCGGAACCAGCACCTTGGAGCGAAGCGCCTTGCGGATCTGGCCTTCGGTAACGGTCTCGCAGCGGCAGACGATGCGGCCGTACGCGGGATCCTGCTTGCAGAGCGCTTCACGCTCTTCCCAGGACATGTCGCGAATGGAAGGAATGCCTTCGCGCTCATCGATCCATTTTTCCTTCGCCTGAGCCTCAAGGCCGGCTGCCTTCAGTGCCATCTGCGCGACGTCCTCGGCGATCGCCGGAGCGGAGGTCAGACCGGGCGAGCAGATGCCGGCGACCTGAATGAAGCCCTCGACCTTCTCGGAGGGGCCGATGATAAAGTCTTTTCCGGAAACGGCACGGATGCCGGCGAATCCGGTAATTGCTCCGCCAAACGGCAGGTTCGGGCAGGTCTTGCGTCCCTGATTGAAGATCTGAGCCTGTCCGGCTGCGGTCGTGGCGGTATTGCCTTTCTCATCATCCTTAAGCGGGATGCTGTTCGGGCCAAGGAGCAGGTTGCCCTCAGCCGTCGGAGAAACGAGGATACCCTTGCCGTCTTCGTTCGGGCACTGGAACATGACCTTGCTGACG
>ONYR01000016.1 GCA_900322165.1 uncultured Eubacteriales bacterium | reverse complement strand
TAGCTTTTCAGCAGCACCGCGCTGTGATCCTGATCCACGATATATTCGTCGTAGTAAGGCATATGCTCGCCGTACAGCGTGTTTTTATTCGGCGGGATGATCACCACAAGATCCACCCCGCGCTCCGTGAGATAGTCATCCACGATCGAGAGATTGTGCGCGAGGTTGTAGAGCTCTCGCTCGCTCAGCACCTCGGTCCCGAGGTAATCATTCAGCGTCGCGGAATAGTACAGCCACCCGTCTTCGCCGACGACTACGCCGTCCACGTTTGAAACGCCGAAGAGTGTTTCCTGGATCCGCGCATCGGCCGTCACCATGTAGTTCCGCAGACCCATATGCTCATTAAAATAGTCGCTGAATTCATCGAAGAAACGTGTGTTGAGCTTTCCGTCCTTCACCAGCACCGGCATCTCGGACATCGCACGGTTCTCCGAGGTTTTCGTTGTCGGGAAGAAGATGATTCCCACCGTCGGGATCAGGCAAAGCAAGAGGCAGGCGAGAAGGAAAGCCAGTGATTTCAATTTCATACCGATTTCCCTCCCTTCTTAGAACCGGAAATAGATGAACGGATGGTAGCTGCTGCCGGCGAGCCGAAGCATGCACCATGCCAGTAACAAGACAGCCAGCACAAAGGACGCGATCTGCAGCACGCTGTCCTTTTTCGAGAGCTCCGCCGCGTCCTCAAGCGACCTTACATGCGTGGTCACCGGCTCCATAAAGCAGGCGCAGACGATCGCCGCGATAAGCATGATCCCGAAATACGGTGTCAGCATGCGCAAAGCGTTCGACATCAAGAGCGGGGAGAAATCAAATCCCGCAAACATCTTCCCGATATAGACGAATGCCTCGGCCATCGTATCCGCCCGGAAAATGACAAAGCCGATCGTCACCGCGAGCAACGTATAGATGTGACCCAACACCGCAGGCATTTTCTTGATCTTCGGTACGTAGGTCTCGAGCAGCAAAAACGCGCCGTGGAACAATCCCCAGACAACGAACGTCCAGTTCGCCCCGTGCCACAGGCCGGTCAGGAAGAAAACAATGATACGGTTGAGCGCCGCGCGGCCTTGACCCTTGCGGTTGCCGCCCAGCGGAATGTAGACATAATCACGGAACCAGGACGAGAGCGAAATGTGCCAGCGTCTCCAGAAATCCTGCATATTTGAGGCACGGTAGGGGTAGCGGAAGTTTTCCTTGAAATGGAACCCGAACATCTTGCCAAGGCCGATCGCCATGTCGCTGTACGCGCTGAAATCGAAATAGATCTGCATCAGGTACGCGATCGCACCGATCCACGCACTCAGGATATTCAGGTTGGAAGCGCCCTGATTGAACATGAAATCCGCCGCAGCGCCCATCGCGTCCGCGATCAGCACCTTCTTGCCCAGTCCGCCGATAAAGCGGCGAAGGCCGAAAGCGGTCTGGCGAAGGTTCACTTCGCGGGTATCGATCTCCTCCTCGATGTCCTTGTAGCGAACGACCGGTCCGGCGATGAGCTGCGGGAAGAACGCGATATACAGCAAGACTTTCCCGTAGTTTTTCTGCACCTTTACGTCGCCCTTCCACACATCCAACACGTAGGAGAGCGCCTGGAACGTGTAGAACGAAATACCGATCGGAAGCCGGATCACGGGGATCGAGATCGCAAGGCCGGTGAGCGCGTTGAAATTCTCAAGCAGGAATCCGGTGTACTTAAAGATGACAAGCGCCCCGATGTTCAGCACGATCGCCAGAATCAGCCACGCTTTGTGGCGATGCTTGTCGATCAGCAAGGCCATCACATAGTTCATCAGCGAGCTGCCGATCATCAGCACAACATAGACCGGCTCTCCGAAGGCATAGAAAAGCAGGCTTGCTGCCACCAGCAAGCCGTTTCTCACGGATCGGTTCGGAATGACCTGATGCAGGATCAGGACAATCGGAAAGAAAATGCACAAGAAAACAAGAGAACTGAAAACCATAGATGAATTGTCCTTTAGTAGAGCTTGATTTCGCCTTCCTGGAAATACCACTTGCTTCTGGCTGTATCGTCGTATTTCAGCTTTCGGCACGTATGCTCG
>ONYR01000126.1 GCA_900322165.1 uncultured Eubacteriales bacterium | reverse complement strand
TACGTGCCGGAGGAGACGAACGTCCGCTATGGCAGCGCGATCGTCATGGGCCGTCTGTGCGTCATCGGTGCAGAGCTGAAGGAAGACGCGCTGAAGGAACTGTTCAAGTAAGGAGATAGAAATGCCCACACAGCAAGATATTCCGGTTTATCTGTTTACCGGTTTTCTGGAGTCCGGAAAGACCCAGTTTGTGAATGAGTCCGTGGTGTCGGACCAGGGGTTCGTCAACGGCGATTCGATCCTGCTTCTGGTCTGCGAGGAGGGCATCGAAGAGTACGATGAGGAAGCCCTCGAGAAGAAGAACATTCATGTAGAAAAGCTCGAGCAGGAGATCGATTGCTCGACAAAGATCCTGCAGGGACTGCTGAACAAGCACAAGGCCAAGCGTGTGCTGGTGGAGTACAATGGCATGTGGATGCTGAACTCTTTCTACCAGAGCATGCCTGAGGACTGGGCTGTCTATCAGGAGTTCTGCTTTGTCGACGCGACGACGTTTGAGAATTACAATAACAACATGCGCTCGCTGATGGTCGATAAGTTCCAGAGTGCGGACCTTGTCGTTTTCAACCGTTTCACGGACAAGATGGACGAATACGCCCATCATCAGCAGGTCCGCATGATCACGCGCCGTGCGCAGATCGCTTACGAGTACACTGACGGACGGATCAACAACGATAACTATCAGGATCCGCTGCCGTTCGATCTTGACGCACCGATCGTCGAGGTGAAGGATACCGACTTTGCACAGTGGTACCGCGACATTACCGAGGATCCGAAGAAGTACGTCGGCAAGGTCATTGAGGTCAAGGGCTATACGATGGTGAACCGCCGCTTCACGCCGGGCACCTTCGCGTTCGGCCGCCAGATCATGACCTGCTGCGCCGCGGATATTCAGTACTGCAGTCTGATCGCGACGTGCAAGCCGAGCGAAACGCCTGAGGCACGCAGCTGGTATACCGCGCGCTTCAAGGTGGATTATAAGTTCCACAAACTTTACGGCCAGAAGGGACCGATCCTCAACATCGAATCCCTGACGAAGGCCGAGGCCCCGGAGCAGGAGGTTGCGACCTTCTTCTGATCCGGAAGAAAAGCGAAAAAATCTGACAGCTGCTCTGTCAGATTTTTTCATAATTCTTGTCATTATATGTGAAGAGACCGTTTTCAAAGAAGGAGGTGAGAAGCATGCAGGATGAAGCGATTCTCGATCTGTATTTCGCTCGAAGCGAGCGCGCGCTCGAAGAGACAGAGAAGCAGTACGGCGCATACTGCCGATCTGTGATCGGGCGAATCGTCAATCCGGAAGACACAGAAGAGTGCTTTAACGACATGCTTCTAGCCGCCTGGCAGTCGATCCCCCCGAATCGTCCGGAACGGTTTAAGCTGTATCTCGTGCGCATCGCCCGTAATCTGGCGTTCAACCGCTACAAGGGCAAAAAGGCGCAGAAGAGAGGCAGCGGGGAGATCGAAACAGCGCTGGATGAGCTGGCTGAAGTGCTGCAGGGACATGAAAGCGTGGAGGATTCCTTGATCGCTAAGGAACTGTCCGCCTCCCTTCAGCGATTCGTTGCCGCACTTCCGGAGAGAGAACGGTTCCTCTTCGTGCAGCGTTATTTCTTTGTGCGTCCGGTGAATGAACTCGCAGACGAGATCGGAGTCAGCTCCAACCATGCTGCGGTCATTCTCCGGCGTACACGGGAGAAACTGCGTAAAAGCCTTAGCGAGGAGGGCTATTCCATATGACAAGAGAAGATTTATTTGAGGCGATCGGCAATCTGAAAGATGGAGAGCTCGAGAGCCATCTTGAAAACAATATTGTCGGATTTCCTAAGAAAAAAGTACAGACCGGCCGGTGGATCGGACTGGCGGCGTCGGTGGTACTGATCGCGGTTGTAGCACTGATGGTGCCGCGGATGTTTCGGGGAGCCGGAAGCAGCAACAGTGCGGACTATGCGGCGAAAGAGGCAGTCACGGAAACGCTGACGACAGCCGGTGGTGCCGACAGTTCGGAGATGGGGCTTGATGGCACATACTGGACGACCGCCGACGGACAGACAGAGGAAACGAATCAGTTTGAGGCATCCGGTGAGGAGTCGATGGTAACGACCACCGCTGAATCACTCAGCAGTGAATCCGCTGCGAATGAAACCGATCAGACGGTGGAGACGGTGCTTTCGCAGGAGGCGCTGGAGGACGGCGGGCTCTGGGCGTACGAGATCTTTTACAACTTTTTCGAGCTGGATGATTCGCATATCACCGCAGAAGTGCAGTACACAACGGAAGATGGCGCAACAGCCGTCATCGATGCTTCGGAGCAGTCGATCAATGCGGTCCGCGAGTTTTTGAAGTATCTTTCCACATCCGAAATATCTTCGGAGCGCGGCTCGGAAGGGGAAGAGGTGCAGTGCCTGGTGACCCTGATCCTTGAGGACGGAGCAGAGGTGCAGCTTGGCCTTTACGGAGAAGGCCGGGTTCAGATTTTGGATGATTCGGTCTACGCGGAGGAGGAAGCCTTCTGGCGCGGGCGTCTCATCGAGATGGACAAGGAAGCTTACGAGCGGTTTATTGCGGCGTTTGTCGCGGAGTGAATGTACGGCTTTCCAAACAAGCAAACGAAATACATGCTGCAAAACAAACAGCTGCCTTCGGGCGGCTGTTTTGCATTTTGGATAGATTTGTGAAACCGAAAGCGGAATTATGAAAAGGGGTGTCAATGGACAAGGGAAGGGCAGGTCTGTATAATTTTAGTTAAATAGTAATTTATTAGCCGGTCGCTTTGCTGGCTTCTCAGAGTCCATGTCTTGCGGCGTTCGGTTTGGATAGAAAGAAGGCTTTTTATGAGTGAAACAAACAGTGGCAGCTGGAAAACCAAGGTAAGAGGCTTGCTCGGAACGAAGGAGTTCTACCGGAAGGTCCTGGCGATCGCGTTCCCGATCGCACTGCAGAGCCTCATTACGATCGGTGTCAACATGATGGACACGGTCATGCTCGGAACCCTCGGCGAGGTCGCGCTTTCGTCCTCCGCGCTTGCGAACCAGTTCATCTCGATCTACCACATCTGCTGCATGGGTATCGGTATGGGTGCGTCGGTCATGGTCTCGCGCTTCTATGGCATGGGTGATATGCATTCGCTGAAGAAGACCATCACGATCATGCTGCGTTTCTGTATCGGTTTCGGCTTGATCTTTACGCTTGCGACGGCGTTCTTCCCGAGCCAGATCATGCGGATCTACACACCCGAAGCGGACGTTATCAAAGGCGGTACGTCGTACTTTATCTGGTCGATTCCGACCTACCTGCTGCTCGGTCTGTCGCTGGATATCTCGCTGGCGCTCCGCAGCATCGGCAAGGCTAAGGTGCCGCTGATCTGCTCGATCATCAGCTTTACCTCGAACATCTTCTTTAACTGGGTGTTCATTTTCGGTAAGCTCGGTGCGCCGCGTATGGAGATCGCCGGTGCCGCGCTCGGTACCTTGATCGCGCGTGCGATCGAATGCACTGCGATCCTGATCTACTTCCTTAAGATCGATAAAAAGATTCAGTACCGCGTGCGCGATCTGTTTATGAAGGTCAAGGATCTGGTTCCGGAATATGTTAAGATCTCGCTCCCGGTCCTCATCAGTGACGCGATGATGGCGCTTGGAAACAGTGTCATCGCCATTATCATGGGCCACATCGGTTCGGCTTTCGTTTCAGCCAACTCCATCACCACGGTCACCCAGCAGCTGACAACCGTCCTGACGCAGGGCATTTCGCAGGCGGGCTGCATCGTGACCGGCCACACGCTCGGCCGCGGTGATGCGGAGCAGGCGCAGCGGGACGGCTACACGTTCATTACGTTCGGCTTCCTGCTCGGTTTGGCGGCGTGCATCATCATTCTTATCATCGCAGAGCCGGTCGTTGGCATGTACAACATTACCCCGGATACGCACATCATTGCGATGCAGCTGATGGATGGTGTGGCAATCAACGTCATCTTCCAGTCCACCAACAGCATCCTGACGAAGGGTGTCCTCCGCGGCGGCGGTGACACAAGGTTTCTGATGGTCGCAGACGTGATCTTCCTTTGGGTCGCCTCCGTGCCGCTTGGCATGCTGACCGGCCTCGTCCTGCACCTTCCGGCTTTCTGGATCTACCTCAGCATGAAAGTAGACCAGATCATCAAATGCTTCTGGTGCATCGGCCGCCTTCGCAGCCGCAAATGGATCAAAGCCATCAAAGGCACAGCGTAAAAACACTTCAAAAGAAATGACAAGGCCATCTGCCGCGAGACAGATGGCCTTGTTTTTGCTGGAAAATGGGATCTGGCAGGCGAGGCTTAGGACTGGAGCGTTCCGGAAAGGGGATTTAGTCCTATCTTCATGCAGTTTTAAAGCCGATTTCATACTAAGATTGCTGGCCTGTGTATTTGATATGCCGGAACAGACTTAACTTGATTCATAGTTCATACTGAATCAGTGCTTGAAGCTAAAGTGGTATGAAATGACGGCCAAGTCCGCTTTGAATCGGCATACCAAAACAGAAACATCTGGAATTTGATATGAGGTGAAGCCATAAAACACCCATAAAAAGAAAAACCACCGGCAAAATGATATGCTACCCCCAAGTAGGACACTGAAATATAAAACCTACTTGGGGGTATTTCTATGTCC
>ONYR01000074.1 GCA_900322165.1 uncultured Eubacteriales bacterium | reverse complement strand
GAAGACGCACTTTGACAAGGCCGGCGCGGAGTTCATCCTCGAGGTCGCGAAGAACAACGCGGGCCTCGTCCTGCCGGGCTGCCAGCCAATCTACAACCCGATGTTCGGCAGCTGGCTGCACGAAAACAAGAAAGCCTACGAAGACCTGAAGGCGTGGATGCCGGAGTTTCACAAGACCGGCGCGAAGCTTTTTGTACAGCTGACCGCAGGCTTCGGGCGCTCCTTCACGATCAGCGAGATGATGGAGAAGCTCTACACCAACCCGGTCCTGCGTGCCATCTCCAAGCCGGTCATGGATCTTGACATGATCACGGCGAGTGCCTCTCCGTCACCGAACCGCTGGAGCGACAAGGTGCCTTCCCGCGAAATGACGAAGGCCGAGATCCAGAAGTTCATCGATTCCTTCGCAAAGACTGCGAAGCTCCTGCAGGACGCGGGGGTCGACGGTGTCGAGATCCACGCGGTCCACGAGGGCTACCTGCTTGACCAGTTCACCTTAAAATATGTCAACAAGCGCACGGATGAGTACGGTGGCAGCCGTGAAAACCGCTATCGCTTCCCGGTCGAGATCGTCAAGGCGATCAAGAAGACCTGCGGCGACGATTTCCCGGTCTCCCTGCGCTACAGTGTTGTCTCGAAAACGAAGGATTTCCGCAAGGGCGCGCTGCCGGGCGAGGATTACACCGAGGTCGGCCGCGACATGGAAGAGTCTGAGTGGGCGGCAAAGTACCTGCAGGATGCCGGCTACGACATGCTGAACTGCGACAACGGCACCTACGATGCGTGGTACTGGGCGCATCCGCCGATCTACATGCCCGAGAACTGCAACCTTGAAGATGTCGAGCACATCAAGCGGTTCGTCGATATCCCGGTCGTTGCGGCAGGCCGTCTTGATCCGACCGTGGCCGCGAAGGAGATTGCGGAAGGCAAGCTCGACGGTGCGGGCTTCGCGCGTCCGTTCCTCGCCGATCAGGCCTGGGTCACGAAGCTGATCGAGGACCGCGAGGAGGACATCCGTCCCTGCATTCTCTGCCACAACGGCTGCTTTAACATGTGCCACTACAAGGGCGTCCCGAACGATCAGGACCTTTCCGATTCGCTGCATCTGGCCCGCTGCGCGGTCAACGCCCGGACCATGCAGACCGACAAGCATTATATTAGGAAGACTTCCAATCCGAAGGTCGTTGCGATCATCGGCGGCGGCATCGGCGGCATGGAGACAGCGATGGTCCTCCAGGAGCGCGGCCACAAGCCGGTCATCTACGAAAAGACGGACCATCTCGGCGGCACGTTTGTGGCGGCGAGCGCGGAATCCTATAAGGGCAAGCTGCGCGAACTGCTAGCCTGGTACAAGCGCGAGATCGAAAAGCGCGGCATCGAGGTGCACCTTAACACCGAAATCAAGGATATCTCGACCCTGCAGGCGCAGGAGATCATTGTCGCGACCGGTGCCAAGCCGCGTGTTTTGCGCAGCGTCCCCGGTTTTGAAAAGACGATCGAGGCGTGTGAATTCCTTAACGGCGCCGAAGTCGGACAGAAAGTCGCGGTCATTGGCGGCGGCCTGACCGGCTGCGAGATCGCCTACGAGCTCGCCCTCCAGGGCAAAGAGCCGATCATCGTCGAGATGCTCGACGATCTTGTCAAGCAGAAGGGTGTGTGTCTGGCGAACAGCTCCTACCTGCGCGAATGGTTCGAGCTCCACAAGACCCCGGTCTACCTCGAAACCGCGTTGAAGGAAGTCAAGGACGGCGCAATCGTCTGCACGAAGGACGGCAAAGACCTCGAGATCCCCTGCGACAGCGTCATCGCGAGCGTCGGCTACATCCCGGATCCCATCGCCCCGAAGGCGAAAAACGTCCATCTTGTCGGCGACTGCAACGGCGTCGGCAACCTGCGCACCGTCATCTGGCGCGCCTGGGACGTCGCGATGAAGATCTGACGCCCAACCGTACCTATCAATAAAAACGTCTGGAGGAAAAAGAAGTCGTCGTGATCGGTAAGTGAGCCTTCGGCAAATCAAAATCCGGTGCGGCCGAAATCGAACATAATGAACACCAAATACCCAAATCGGGAAAAGATACCTGATTTGGGTATTTGTTTATGCGGGGTTCTGGTGTAAAGTTAGAAACAGATTAAACCTAACAATATGGCTGATTTTCAGGAGGTATGATCATGAAAACCAAGCAGTTGCTTTCGATTTTGCTGTCGTTCGTTCTGGTGCTGGGCTTGCTGTCAGGCTGCACACCGAAAGATAAAACAGAGGGCGAAAGCTCCACGCAGGAGGGTTCCGGCATTACCGTGAAAACGGATAGTGACAGCTCGAGCCAGACGGAGACTTCGCAGAACTCTGAATCCTCTCAGAACGCCGAATCATCGCAGAACTCGCAGCCGGCGGAGTCCTCGCAGGCCAGCGAGTCCTCCGAGAACACGGAATCTTCCAAACCCGAGGAGTCTTCCAAAGATTCAAAGCCGGAGGAATCCTCTCAGTCAGGCGGCTCGGTCGAGGCCGGTGAATCCTCGGAGAGCTCCGAATCTTCCGAAAACTCGGAATCCTCCACAACGGAGTCTTCAACAACTGAGTCCTCAACAACTGAGTCCTCTACAACCGAGTCCTCTACAACCGAGTCCTCTCAGACCGAAGAGTCTTCCGGATCATC
Source organism: uncultured Eubacteriales bacterium (assembly GCA_900322165.1). GTDB lineage: Bacteria > Bacillota > Clostridia > Lachnospirales > Bianqueaceae > RUG760. The sequence continues at coordinate 3,566 of ONYR01000074.1, read as the reverse complement.
CGGAGGCACCCAGACGTACCCGCTGGTCCTTTTCGACAATGAGTACATGACGCTGATCCTGACAGATGTGTACGAAAACATGGGCTTGATGTGTGAGGTTCAGGCGATCAACAAGACCGACAAAGAACTTGAAATCTCGCTTACCAACGAGGCCGTGAACGGTTTCAATTTCAATCTTTACTGGTGGAACATGCTCATGCCCGGTGAGACCTCCAACCAGCAGATGTACATTCAGGATGGGTGGCTCGAAAACATCGGCCTCACCGCCAGCAGCGTCAGCACCTTTAGCTTCACCTTCAAAGGTGCCTACTCCACAGACGGAGAGAACTGGGTAGAATTCTACGAAGACTGCGTCATCTATCCGAACTGATACAAATGGCACAGCGACGCGTTCCAATGAGCGGTCGGAGGTTTGCCGATACGCTGATCGAATGCTAAGTTCAATCAAAAAAGCCGGAAAACATACTTTCCGGCTTTTTTTATGATAGAATGGCTTTGTACGAACAGACTGAGGAATCGAGGAATGTCGTCTTGAAATCAGATAAACGGCACGAAGCGCAGGAAGAGCGCAAAGAAGAAAAAGCCATTTTCACTCAGAACGAGAGCAGTGAAAAGAAAAGACCTCAGCACGAAATTTTGTTCAGTATCATTAAGTTTCTTCCGCTGCTGGCGTTTGCCTTGTTAGTCATTGTATTTAAGCTGGATCTTCTCGTGGCAGCGCCGATCGCGACATTTATTGCAGTTTTTGTATATATTCTGATCTACCGTACCGATTTCGAGTGTTCCTTTCAGCTTGGCATCGATGCGGCGAAAAACATCATGCTGATCTTTTTCATCCTGATGTTTGCTTATGGGGTCGCCGAGTGTTTTATGGCAACCGGAGTAGGCGCTTCGCTGATCCTGCTGGCGCTTAAACTGGGAGTGACAGCCCGCACGATCGCGCCTTGTGCGATGCTCGTGACCTGCCTTTTGTCGATCGCGACGGGATCAAGCTGGGGAACGTTTGCCGCCTGCGCTCCGATCTTTCTGTGGCTGAACCATCTGATCGGCGGGGATGTGATCTTAACCGTCTGCGCGATCGCCGGAGGAAGCTGCTTTGGCGACAACATCGGCATGATCTCCGATGTCACGGTGCTTAGCTGCGGCATGCAGGACGTTAAGATCATCGACCGCATCAAGCACCAGATGGCGCTCTGTGTTTTCTGTCTTGTCATTGCGCTTGTGATCTATTATGTGGCAGGTCTTGGACTGCCGAATGTTCAGGGAGATGCGCAGGCTGCACTGGATGCCATCCCGGATGAGGCGATCGAAGCTTTACAAGCAGAGCGTCCTTCGGCCGTTCTGCTTCTCGAACAGGTAAAGCTTGGGGTTCCGTTCTATATGATCGTTCCTATGTTGATCGTGATTCTCCTGAGCTTTGCCGGGCTTCATACGCTGCTTTGTCTTGGCCTTGGCATGTTTTCTTCTTTGATTCTGGGGAGTTTTGCCGGGACTGTGGACATCTCGAGCTGGCTCAACGAAATGCTGTTTACCGGGTTTTCGGACGCCGGCGGTTGGGTCATTGTCATGATGATGTGGGTAGCTGCTTTCGGCGGGATCATGAATGCCATGAATGCGTTTGATCCCTTGGCGAAGGGCGTCGTAAAGATATCCCGAAACGTTCACCAGCTCATGGGCTGGTGCGGCGTGATCTGCCTTTTGGGGAATGTCGCGTTGGCGGATGAGGCTGCTCAGGTCGCGACCATGAGCCCGATCGTTCGGAAGATCGTGGAGAAGAACGTAGAGACGGACAGCGAAAAAGATGCCTACACGCTCCGGCTTCGGCTGGCGACATTCACCTCTTCCATGGGCATCTACGGCTCAGAGCTGATTCCGTGGCATTGTTTCCCGGTCTTTTTTGCCTCGATCGCAAACGCGGTATATCCTATTCGTGCGGGCGGCTTCAGCTCCATGGACATTATCAGCAAAAACGATTTAAGCTTTTTGATCGTCGGCTTGATCCTGCTCCTCACCTTCACCGGCTGGGACCGAGTGATCCCCGGCTTCGGCCTCCCCAAAACAGCAAGACTGAAAAAAGGGGAGAATTAAAACATAACAGGTTAATTGCCGGATAAAGATTGAAGTTCTGTGTTCTTCCGTCTTCCTGTGAAAATTTGTATAATAAAGTATAGTCTCATTTGTGGAGGGAAAAGTGCAGAATTATTCAAATCAAGAGTTAATGTTGAAGCGGCTTTCTTTGTTGGAGAAGATACTTTGGAAAGTAGAAAAATCGCTTGAAAAAGCGCCGGAAGGCCGTGTGCGGATGGGGAAGTCGAACGGTTCTGTCCAGTTCTATTATTGTAAAACAGGCGACAACTCAAATGGTCATTATATAAGAAAATCCGAGCACGCTCTTGTTCGGAAGTTGCTTCAAAAAGAGTACGATAAAAAGCTTAAGCCAGTGCTTCAGGCAGAGATAAAATCTTTGCGGTTTATGATAAAACAAAGCCGGAAAACCAGTCCTGAGGATGTATATGAAGCGTTCCCGGATGCTAAGAAAGAATGGATTCGTTCTTATTTTGAAAATACAGCAGACTATGTCAAGGCTTGGACTGAAGAAAAAACCGATACCAAGGGGGTAATCGGAGTGGAAGGCTTTCATACAGAAAAGGGAGAGATTGTTCGGTCAAAGTCAGAAAAGATGATAGCGGATAAACTTTGGAAAATGGGCATCCCCTATTGTTATGAGTGCCCATTGACCCTTAAAAACGGCCGGGTTATCCATCCTGATTTTACGATTCTGGATATTCGAAACCGACAAGAAGTATATCTTGAACATTTGGGAATGATGGACAACCAGCCATATGCTGAAGGAGCAGTCGCACGAATCAATTGGTACGCAGAAAGCGGCATTGTTTTGGGGAGAAACCTATTGCTAACCTTTGAAACCCTTAAAACCCCATTTGATGTGAGAATTCTAGAAGAATTGTTCCGAGATTATGAGACTTGCGAAGTAGCTCAGGAGAAGTCTAATCAACCAATAAAACCACAAAGCAGGCAAAAGAAAAACTAGCGGTTACGAAACAAATGAATATAGATAATGGAATAGTATGTAAACGAAAAAAAGTGAAAAATGAATTTACGAAACAAAAGAGGATTTATATTCGAATAATGCGTATCCTCATGGAATTAATGACTTGGTTGTTTCCAAGCATTACGGATAAAAACAGAAAAAGCGAAGCTTTGTTTCGTAGTAAATCTTCACAGATCACTCGGAAAACAGTATTATTTAAGTAAGTGTTACGAATCAATCTGTTGGATAACACATTTTATTTCGTAAACTGATGAAGCAATCAGCCATTTGGAAACCGATGCCTACGAAACAATCGGCATAAACCAATGTATTAGTTCGTAAAACGGAAAAGATTGTTTTCACGGCTACGAAATAAATAAGAAGTAACGTAGTATTGTTTCGTAGCCATTTTACTTTTTTTTACGTTGGTGTTAGAATAAACAAAATACGCTTTCACTTGGCAATGCTATATCGATAGAAAGAGGGAGACTACCATGGAAGAGAACAAAGTGAT
>ONYR01000086.1 GCA_900322165.1 uncultured Eubacteriales bacterium | reverse complement strand
TTACAAACTGGTGGGGCACATTACGATTCCGATCGTCATTCAAAGTCTGATCACGAACTTTGTCAATCTTCTGGACAATATCATGGTCGGGCAGGTAGGAACCGCGCAGATGTCAGGCGTCGCGATCGCGAACCAGCTCATGTTTGTCTTTAATCTCGCAGTGTTCGGCGCACTGTCGGGAATCGGTATCTTTACCGCACAGTATTTTGGCTCGGGCGATGACGAGGGCGCAAGGCAGACCATGCGGATCAAGCTGGCAGTCTGCGTGATCCTTTTGGCGATCTTCTATGTATTGGCGATTTTCTTCGGCGAGCCTTTGATTCAGTTGTTCCTGAAGGGAGAAGGCAACGCGGCGGAGGTTGAAATCACGCTTGCGGAGGGACATCGCTATCTGAATATTATGCTGATCGGGCTGGTGCCGTTTACGCTTTCGCAGGTCTATTCTTCGACTTTGAAGGAATCCGGCGAGACCAAGCTTCCGATGGTCGCGGGCATTGTCGCGGTAACCTGCAATCTGGTCGGCAATTATATTTTGATTTTCGGAAACTTCGGCGCGCCGAAGCTGGGTGTGGCCGGCGCCGCCTACGCCACACTGATTTCGAGGTTTGTGGAGGCCGGAATCATCCTGATCACGGCACACCGTCATCCGGAGCGTTATCCGTTCCTTCCGAAGCTTTACCGCTCCATGAAAGTGGAGAAGAGGCTTCTGAGGGAAGTGGCACTGAAAGGAACGCCGCTGATGATCAACGAGCTGCTGTGGTCGCTTGGACTATCCGCGATCACGCAGAGTTATTCAACGAGAGGCCTGGCGGCCGTTGCGGCGATCAATATCACCACGACCGTTTTCCATATGTTCAGCACGGTTTACTTTTCACTTGGCTCCACGATTTCCATCATTGTCGGGCAGGCTCTGGGGTCGGGCGATTCCGAGAAGGCGAAGGATCTGGACAACAAGCTGATCGCGTTTTCACTGATGCTCTCAACCTTGGCCGGCATCGTAGCCTTTATCCTTGCGCCGCTGTTCCCGCAGCTTTACAACACCGAAGCGGAGGTTCGGGATCTGGCGACTCAGCTGCTTCGGATCCTGGCCTGCTGCATGCCGATCTCTTGTCTGGTTCACAGCTGCTACTTCACGCTGCGTACCGGCGGCAAAACGATCATTACGTTCCTGTTTGACAGTTTCTTCATCGTAGTCGTGGCCTATCCGGTATCGTACGTGCTCTCGCGTTTCACGAACCTTCCGCTGCTCCCGATCTACCTGATCATTCAGCTTCTCGACCTGATCAAAGTCGTGATCGGTCTGGTGCTGGTAAAGAAAGGCGTCTGGGTCCAGAATCTGGTCGCGAAAACCAAGGAAGCCTAAGGCGAATACCCTCTCAGCCCCGCAATGATTCGAGACAGAATTCGAGACAGAACTCGAGACAAAATTTGAGGCAAAATTGCGTTTCCAAGGTCTTGCGCAGGGGGGGTGCGAATGCTATAATGTTCGCATTGCTTTGATCAATGGACGGCTGCCTCCGGGGCGACACGTCATTGTAGATATCCTTAAAAGTGGAGGTTATGGTTATGCAGCAAAAAGAAATCTTCGAGACTTACGAGTCCGATGTACGTTCTTATTGTCGTAATTTCCCGACTGTCTTTTCTTCGGCAGTGGGTTCCGTCGTCACGGATGTGGACGGAAATAGCTATATCGACTTTTTCGATGGCGCTGGCGCTCTGAACTATGGGCACAACAATCCGTATATCAAGAGTAAGGTCATTGAGTACCTTCAGGGTGACGGAATCATGCACTGGCTTGACATGATGACCGTTCCGAAGGCGGAGCTCATCGAGACCATGGAAGAGCGTGTCTTAAAGCCCCGCGGACTGAACTACAAGATCCTGTTCCCGGGCCCGACCGGCACCAACTGTATCGAAGCCGCGCTGAAGCTCGCCCGCAAGGCTAAAGGCCGCAGCAATATCTGGGCGCTGATGGGCGCGTTCCACGGCATGACCCTCGGCGCGATGGCACTCACCACCGACCGTACCGACCGTAAGGCTGCCGGCATTACCCTTGACAACTGCACCCATATTCCCGCTCCGTACATGTTCCCGGAACTGGATACCATCAAATACATGCAGACCCTTCTGGACGACGATCATTCCGGTGCTGAAAAGCCTGCCGCGCTGATTCTCGAAACCGTTCAGGCAGAAGGCGGCATCTATGTGCTGAGCGAAGAGTATCTCCGCGCCGTCCGCGAGTTCTGCGACAAGAATGACATCCTCCTGATCGTCGATGACATTCAGGTTGGCTGCGCCCGCACCGGTCGTTTCTTCAGCTTCGAGCGCGCCGGCATCGTTCCGGATATAGTCTGCCTTTCCAAGTCGATCGGCGGCATCGGCCTGCCTCTGGCACTGTGCCTTGTCAAGCCGGAATACGACGTTCTGAAGCCGGGTGAGCATAACGGCACCTTCCGCGGCAACCAGCTTGCTTTCGTCGCCTCCAAGGCCAGCCTTGAGTTCATGCTCGACGCGAAGGTCGAAGACGGTGTTAAGGAAAGAGAAGCCGTTATCAAGGAATTCCTTGAGGAGAACATTGTTAAGCCTTACGCAGAGAAGGGCATTTCCATCCGCGGCATCGGCTGCATGTGGGGCATCGAGATGAACAAAAACGCGATGTCCAAGGCTGTCCAGCAGGCTTGCTTCAAGCGCGGCCTGGTGCTCGAGAGAGCCGGACGCGATGACAGCGTTGTCAAGATCATGCCCTCCCTTGTCATCCCGATGGATACCCTGAAGAAGGGCCTTGAGATCGTCAAGGAAGCGGTTGATGAAGTCATGGCGAATGCCTGATGAATCAAGCAAACATTTGAATTTTACTATGAAGTGAAGCATCGGTTTTGGTGCTTCACTTTTTTAAAAGAAAACGGAGGAAGTCATGGAATATCGCATTGAGCATGATTCGATGGGTGAGATGAAGGTCGCAGCGGATCGCTACTGGGGCGCGCAGACCGAGAGAAGCCGGCTGAATTTCCCGATCGGTGTCGGCCTTGAGACGATGCCTCGCGAAATAACGGCGGCGTTCGGCATCCTGAAAAAGGCGGCCGCGCGGGCGAACTACGCACTGAAGCCGGAAAAGATGACGGCTGAAAAGCTGCACGTTATCGAGCAGGCCGCGGACGAGGTGGCAAGCGGCGCGCTGAATGATCATTTCCCGCTCGTTGTCTGGCAGACCGGCTCCGGCACGCAGTCGAACATGAACGCGAATGAAGTCATCGCCAACCGTGCGAACGAACTCGCCGGAAAGAAGCTCTGCCACCCGAACGATGACATCAACATGAGCCAGTCCTCCAACGATACCTTCCCGACCGCCATGCACATCGCGGCGGTGCTGGCTATGAAGGAGAAGGTCGAGCCGGCCGTCTCCGAACTCATCTCCGTCCTCCGAAAGCTCGAGGAGGAGAACGAAGGCATCGTCAAGTCCGGCCGCACCCATCTGCAGGACGCGGTTCCGATCCGCTTTTCACAGGAAATCAGCGGCTGGCGAGCGTCCCTTGAAAAAGACCTTGAACTCATTCGCCTCAGCGAAAAGGAACTGAAAGCGCTGGCACTCGGCGGCACCGCAGTCGGCACCGGCTTAAACGCTCCGAAGGGCTTCGACACGCTTGTCGCTTCCGAAATCGCCGCGCTGACCGGCATTGATTTTGTCACCGCAGACAACAAGTTCCATGCGCTGACCTCGAAGGATGAGATGGTCTTCGCGCACGGCGCACTCAAAGCGCTGGCCGCGGACATGATGAAGATCGCCAACGACGTCCGCTGGCTCGCCTCCGGACCGCGCCTCGGCCTTGGCGAGATCACGATCCCCGAAAACGAACCCGGCTCTTCGATCATGCCCGGAAAGGTCAACCCGACCCAGTGCGAGCAGGTCACGATGGTCGCGGTTCAGGTCATCGGCAACGACACCGCGATCGGTATGGCCGCCTCCCAAGGCAATTTTGAACTCAACGTTTTCATGCCCGTCATGGCCTACAACTTCCTGCAGTCCGCCCGCCTGCTCGCGGACTCGATCCGGTCCTTCACCCAAAACTGCGCAATCGGCATCAAGGCAAAACCCGAAAAAATGCACGACAACCTCTATCACTCCCTGATGCTTGTCACCGCCCTCAACCCCTACATCGGCTACGAAAACGCAGCCAAAACAGCTCACTACGCCTTCGAAAACAACACCTCCCTCAAAGAAGCCTGCGTCGCCCTCGGCTTCCTCACGGCAGAGCGATTCGACGAAGTGTTTAAGCCGGAAAATATGGCCTAAATAAACGCACATACCCCTTCTTCACTAGGGCTTCGGCGCGAGAGAGATTGGTTGTTCTTCAGTTGGCAATCGGCGCGCCTGCAGAATCGTTCAGAAGGGGTATGTGCGTTTATGGAAGTCTGTGAGGTAGGCAGCCGTGCTTCAGAGACCTCTGCGAAGCCCCACCCAAAAGAAAAACAAAAAAACCAGAACACCATAGCTCCGATGCTTGCTAGAGAAGCAACCTCACACACCCTCTCGACGAAGCATTTTGAGCGAGAAGAGAGGGTGTGTGAGGCTGCTCTCTGAGAAGGCACATGAGGAGCAAGGAGAGAGGGTGTGTGGGGTTGTCTCTTGAAAAAGCATTAGGAGAGAGCGCGTGTGAGCACGGAGGACATTGTATGCTTGTTTATCATTATTCTCCGGATGTTGTGTCGGAGAATCGTTTTGTTAAGGTTGGTAAGAAAAAGCTGCGGCTGCTTGTCGTTAGGCTGAAGAAGGAAGCGCAGGCGGCGGCCAGAGGTGAGGCAAAACCGCCTTGTGTGCTGTGGATCCACGGAGGCGGGTACATGATCGGGATGCCGGAGATGGTGTTTTTCTCGAGGGCGATCGATTTGGTGGAGCGCTGCGGGGCTGTGGTTGTGTCGCCGGATTATTCGCTGTCTCCGTTTGCCCCGTATCCACAGGCGCTGAAGGAATGTCATGCCGCGCTGAAGTATGTTAAGAAGCATGCGGATGAGCTGGGAATCGACAAGAGCCGGATCATCGTCGGCGGGGAGAGTGCCGGCGGCGGACTGTGCGCGGCGCTTTGTATGCTGGCGAAGGATAAGCATTCGGTGAACATCGCGTTCCAGCTACCGCTGTATCCGATGATCGATTGCTTTGACACGGAATCCTCGCGGGATAATCATGCGAAGGTGTGGAATACTCAGCTAAACCATCTGGGTTGGTGGATGTATCTGCGCCGACTGAAGGGGCGGAAAGTGCCGTGCTATGCCTCTCCGGCGCAGCGCCGGAATTATGAAGGGCTGCCTCCGTGTTATACGTTTATCGGCGATCTGGAGCCGTTCTATGCGGAGACGCTGACGTTCGTTGAGAACCTGCAGAAGGCCGGTGTGGATGCGAAGGTCGATGTGTACCAGGACTTTTACCATGCGTACGACATGGTGCAGGCGGACAAGCCGGAAGCCCAGAGGGCTGCGGATGTGTTCGTCGCAGAGTTTCAGCGGATGTGCGAGCAGTATACGGCTGAAAATTGACTCGGGAGTGGCTGAAAGAAGAGCCAAAACGACTGAAAACGAATGGAATCGGAGGAGAGAGAATGCGAATCGATTTTGATGGAATGCATAACGCGCGTGATCTGGGCGGGATGGTGACGGCAGACGGGCGCAGGATCAAGAGCGGGCGATTGATTCGCTGCGGTCATCTTCATGATGCAAGCGAGAGAGACTGTGAGAGACTCTCAGAGATGGTGGAGCTGATCGTGGATTTTCGAACCGACGAAGAGTACACGGAGCAGCCGGACAAGGCGGTTCAAGGCGCCGCCCATGTTCACCTTCCGGTGATCGATACCCTGACGCCCGGTGTGACCCGCGAAGAGCGGTCCTATGAGGAAGTGATCGGGGAGATGCTTAAAGACCCGGAGAAGGCCAAAGTGTACATGTGCGGGATCTACCGCTCGCTTGTGATGAGCGATTATGCGCTGAAGCAATATGGCCGTTTTGTTCACTACTTGCTCGAGCCTCATGAGAAAGCCGTGCTGTGGCATTGTACCGCCGGCAAAGACCGAGCGGGCATGGCGACGGCAATCGTTTTGGAGGCGCTGGGCGTGCCAAGGGAGACGATCGTGGCAGATTACCTGAAGACCAATGAATATCTGAAAGAAGACATTGCG
>ONYR01000009.1 GCA_900322165.1 uncultured Eubacteriales bacterium | reverse complement strand
TATGTGGGTTATTCCGCGCCGGTCGATGATCTGTCGAACTGGCGGTACGAAGGCGTGATCTACCGCAAAACGCAGGATCCGGACAATGCGGACGGATCGCACGTGCTGTTTGCACCGGATGTGTGCCAGGGACCGGATGGAAAGTTTTACCTGTACTACGGGCTTGATTTCACGAAGGTGATCGGCGTTGCGCGCGCAGACAGCCCGGCCGGACCGTTCGAGTTTTACGGAAAAGTGCATGACAAGGAGGGTCGTCTTGTCGGTCTTCGCGAGGGCGATGCGATGCAGTATGACCCAGGCGTGCTTGTCGATGATGATGGCTCGGTCTACCTGTATTCGGGCTTCTGCACGCGGAAAGGGCCGTGGCTGCGCATGAACCTGCCTGTCCCGCCGATCCAGGGCGCGATGGTCATGAAGCTCGAGCCGGACATGCTCACGATTGCGCATGAGCCGAAGACGGTGCTGCCGTGGAGTGAGACGGCAGCGGGGACCTCGTTCGAGGGGCACGCGTTCTTTGAGGCGAGCTCCATGCGCAAGCGCGGCGACACCTATTATTACATCTATTCGTCCGAGAACGGGCACGAGCTTTGCTACGCGAAGAGCGACAAGCCAGACAGCGGCTTTGTTTACGGTGGAACGATCATCTCCAACGGTGACATTTTCCAGGGCGAGGACGGCAACAAGGAGCCGCTGAATTACACGGGCACGAACCACGGCAGTATCGAGGAGATCAACGGAAAGTGGTACGTGTTCTACCATCGCCAGACGAACAAAAACTACTACACACGCCAGGGCTGTGCCGAGGAGATTGCATTTGACGAAGATGGCAACATTCCGCAGGTTCAGATCACGAGCTTCGGATTAAATGGCGGGCCGCTCCCCGCGAGCGAGACCTGCCCGGCCTACGTGGCCTGCAATCTGATGAGCGGCGAAGGCGCACTCATGCTCTCGTTCGGCATGCAGGTTCCGGATAACCATCCGTACTTCACGCAGGAAAGTCCGAGCGGCGAGCCGGTTCAGTACATCGCGAACATGCAGGGCGGCGCGGTGGCAGGATTCAAGTATCTCGCGTTCACCGGCTCCGAGCAGTGCATCGCGGTCACGTACCGCAGCGCTGCCGGCGCAGCGTTGAAAGTCGGAACGACCCTTCGCGGGGCTGAGATCGGCTGCGTTAAGCTTGAGCCGGCCGAGGATTGGACCGAGGCAGTTGCTAAGGTGACCGCTCCTAAGGGCGTACACGCCGTCTATCTGACGGTCAGCGAGGGCAAGGCGGACCTGCTGAGCTTCCGCTTTCAGTAAAAATTCCCAATTCATTTCGAGGTTTATATGATTCTAGTTTCCAAGATTCAGATTCCTACGCTCCCGACAAAAAAAGACAGACGCCTGTACGTGTATCTGCCGAAAGAGTACGAGAAAACGGACGAGCGTTACCCGGTGCTGTACATGTTCGACGGGCACAACGTCTTCTACAATTCCCACGCGACCTACGGGAAAAGCTGGGGAATGAAGGAGTACCTGACCCGCACGCATCTGCCGCTCATCGTCGTGGCAGTGGAGTGCAACCATGAGGGCAACCAGCGTCTCTCCGAGTATTCTCCGTACGATTTCAACGCGCGCGGGATGGGCCGGATCGAAGGCCGCGGCAAGGAGACCATGGACTGGATCGTGAATGAGCTGAAGCCGTACATTGACGAGACCTACCGGACGATCCCGGACCGCGAGCATACGATGATCGCGGGAAGCTCGATGGGCGGGCTGATGGCTCTGTACGCGGTGGTGGCCTACAATGAGGTGTTCTCAAGGGCGGCCGCGCTTTCACCGTCGATCATGCTCTGCATGAAAGAGGTGCGAAGCCTCATCGCGGAGACAAAGCTTCAAAAGACGACCCGCGTGTACATGGACGTGGGGAGCACCGAGGTCCCGGAAAACCGGAGAGGGCGGGGCCTTTTGGCGGATCTGTTTGACACGGCAGCAAGGCTGACAAAAGGCGGAGCACAGGTCGCAGCACAGCTCGTTCCCGGCGCGGCGCATTGCGAAGCGGACTGGGAAAAACGGATCCCGGTATTTATGGATTATCTTGGTGATGATCTGTAATAACAGGTAAACTATCATACCGAGTAGGAGGTACCTTATGCATTACGTGTTTTTCTTTCCGGACGAGATGCGTGCAAGTGCGCTGAGCGTTTACGGCAACCCGGTGGCGATCACCCCGAATTTTGACCGGCTCGCGCGCGAGGGAACAGTATTTGAGAACAATTATACCGCGCATCCGGTCTGCGTCGCGTCGCGATGCTCGCTGATGACGGGCTGGTATCCGCATGTCGCGGGTTTCCGCACACTGCGGTATTTTATGCATGCTTATCACCCGAACTTCATGCGCTACATTCACAATGCTGGCTATGAGACGCATGTGTACGGTAAGAACCATGTTTTCGACAAAGACACTTATTTTGAGTGCGTGGATAAGTACCTTTATGTTGATTTCCAGAATCGGCAGGGCCAGAAGTATGAGGGCAATGTCCCGATGGCCAAGCTTGTGAGCAAAAATACCACCAACATCAACGGACCGGCGAACGCTCAGGCGATGTTCAATGTCAAGGACTACACGATGCTGCTCGATCCGCTGGACGATTCCATGCTCGAGGACATCAACGACACCCGCTGCGTCGGAGCTGCGATCGATGCGATCCGCGGCTGGAAAGAGGGCGACAAGCCGCTTTTCATCTTCCTGCCGACCTTCTAT
>ONYR01000274.1 GCA_900322165.1 uncultured Eubacteriales bacterium | reverse complement strand
TGCGGGAAGGTCTGGAAGGCCGCGATGTTCTGCAGGCCCTTTTCTTCCACCCATGCGTCCGTCATGCAGATCGACAGCTCGTCCTCCATCAGGCGGCGCACGATCTCATCGTTATAGTACTTGCCGAGGTAGATGCTGCCGGCGCGGCCGGAGAGATCGACCAGCTTGAGGTACATGTCAAGATTGGAAAGGCTCTCCCGCGCGGCCAGCTCCGGGATCGTCTTGCCCTCGTACTCGGGATGCTCGTCGGAGATATAGGCCACGACCATGTCGTCCCAGTCGATGCCGAGCACCTTGCGGTACATCAGGATCGTCAGCTCGAGCTTCTTACGGTTGATCCACTTCTTCGTCTCCGCCTTCGAAAGCTTCGCGTACCATTCCGGGAACACGACCGTAATGACCGACGCACCATAGTGGAACGCGTAATTGTCAAACGCGATCGGACTGCCCGCCGCCCGCTCCTTGTGGAACACCGCGAGCATCTTGTCCTTCAGCTTCCAGCTCCGCGCACCGGTAAAGATCAGGTGGCTGTACTCCAGCTTGCAGCCGGACTTGTGCATGATATCGACCGCCTCATCAAGCCCCATCTCCAGATGAGACTTCTTTGTCAGCAGCGGATAATCCGCACTGACGATCGAACAAGCCCTCGGGTGGATCGTCACGATACCATCGTATTTCGCGATCTCCTTCGCAAACGCAACGATCTCCTCCTCTTTCGCGTACCGGTCCGGCTCATACATAAAGCCAAACGAACCGCCAAACGCGCCGCCCTCCATGGCCTCGCGGACATAGGAAAGCTCCTTCTCGAGCTGCTCCTTCGACAGCGGAGAGGGATCATAACCCGCGATGCCCGCACGAACCGAGCCCTGCCCGATCAGCGGCACAAAGTTCACATACAAATTGCCCTTCGCCCGCTCCTTAAACGCCGCAAAGCTGCCCGGATGCAGCGCATCAAACAGCCCGCCGCCAAGCTTATCCTGATACGGCGTATCCTCATCCATGCCGAACGGCGAAAAGCTGCAGTTGCCGGTGATCTGCGTCGTAATGCCCTGCTCCACGAACGGCCGGTAATACTTCTCCGCATTCTCCCGATCATAGAAAAAGTCATTATGCGAATGCGCATCAATCAGCCCCGGGCAGATCGCCTTCCCATCAAGCTCGATCACGACATCCACCGAACCCGCCGGCGCGCCAGCTTCGGCAGGCCCGACAGCCACGCCTGTTGCGACAGCTTTGCCAGCCACTTCGGCCGGGGTGACCGATACGATGCGATCATCCTCAATCAAGACGTCTCCGGCAAACGGTTTTCCACCGGTTCCGTCGTAGATCATTCCGTTCTTGAACAGTGTTTTCATGGTATAAATCCTCCTCAGGATGGCATTAGCAAGTCAGAGATTTCGTATCGGCCACTCATGTCTCGAAAGCCAAATCAATCCACTTTCAAAACATAAAAAATGTTCAGCTTTTGAAACTGACACCAGTATATCGTACGTCATCCGGTCGGTCAAGGAAGGAACTTCAAACCTAATTCTCAAATACTCGAATACACTTCAACACATTTTTCCGGCTTTTTCCAACGTATTTTACACATTTTTCTGACATTTACACTCCTGATTCTACACATTTTCTCAAATCATGCCGGTAGCTATGCAACCGCCGAAAAAGCTCGAAGGCTCGCTTTCAAAAATTGTGGTGCACTTTCTCCCCAGAAGTATGGCCGTTTTGATTGACATTGTAAACTTTTCGTATTATTATAAGCAGGAAAGGTGGTGAGAATATGGCAACAATACCAACTCAAATCCGTATCGATGCGGATACCAAGCAGCAAGCTACTGTGCTTTTTAGTCAATTGGGACTCGATATGTCGAGTGCAGTTAATCTCTTTCTCCGTCAATGTATAATGCGCGGAGGACTTCCTTTTGCAGTTGAAGTACCGCAGTACAATCCGTCTGTTTTGGACGCAATGGCGGAAGCTAAAAAGATTTCCCGTGATCCGAATGCTCCTAGTTTTATGAGTATGGAAGACTTGAAGGCTGCACTGGAGTCCGAATGATGTACGCGCTTAAATTTACTACCTCATTTAAGAAAAGTTATAAGTTAATGAAAAAGCGTGGCCTCGATCTTTCTCTTTTGGATGAAGTTATTGATACATTACAAAAGGGGCATCTCCTAGATGCAAAATATCGTGATCACGAACTCACTGGTACTTTTAAGGGTTTTCGCGAATGCCATGTCAAGCCAGACTGGCTTCTAATCTACCTCATTGAGAACGATATCCTGACTCTTACCCTCGTAGACACCGGGACTCACTCAGACATTTTCAAATAATAGCAACACACCAACTCCGTACTAAGAACAACGAAAGGTTTTTACTCGGTCAAAACCGAGTCGGTTGAAACCGAGTAAAAACTATATCGTTTGGTCTTATAAAAACACAAAGACGCTGAGCGGAT
>ONYR01000317.1 GCA_900322165.1 uncultured Eubacteriales bacterium | reverse complement strand
TACATGTACTACCTGAAGCTGCACCATCTGGTTGACGATAAGATCCACGCTCGTTCGACCGGTCCTTACTCCCTCGTTACGCAGCAGCCTCTGGGCGGTAAAGCTCAGTTCGGCGGCCAGCGTTTCGGTGAGATGGAAGTTTGGGCTCTGGAAGCGTACGGCGCGGCTTACACGCTGCAGGAGATCCTGACCGTTAAGTCCGATGATATCGTCGGCCGTGTCAAGGCGTACGAAGCGATCGTCAAGGGTGAGAACATCCCTGAGCCCGGTGTGCCGGAATCCTTCAAGGTTCTGCTTAAGGAACTTCAGTCTCTGGGACTGGATATGCGTGTCCTGACCAAGGATCATCAGGAAGTTGAGATCAAGGAAGACCTTGATGACGACGGCGAGCCGATCCAGGTCAACATGCAGGGCCGCGAAGACATTGAAACCAACGCAGTTTACTATAACGATACCGATCAGAGTGACGAAGACGAGGATATGGACGAAGACAGCGATGAGGACTTCGAGGCCGATATGGCTGAGAGCGGTTTCTCGATCGCCGATGCCGATATGCTCGACGGGTCCGATGACGATGACCTTTATTAAGACAGTTCGGAAGAAAGGGGAATCCTTGAATGGCTGTAAAAACAAGTAATCAGCAGATTCAGTTTGATGCGATCAAAATCGGACTGGCATCGCCCGAGAGGATCCATGAGTGGTCCCACGGCGAAGTCAAAAAGCCCGAGACGATCAACTACAGAACGCTGAAGCCCGAGAGAGACGGCCTTTTCTGCGAGCGCATTTTCGGCCCCACCAAAGACTGGGAGTGCTATTGCGGAAAATATAAGCGTATCCGCTATAAGGGCGTTATCTGCGACCGATGCGGCGTCGAGGTCACCAAATCCAAGGTGCGCCGCGAGCGCATGGGCCACATCGAACTGGCCTGCCCGGTATCGCATATCTGGTACTTCAAAGGAATTCCGAGCCGCATGGGTCTGATTCTCGACATCCCGCCGCGTCAGCTCGAAAAAATCCTTTACTTTGCTTCTTATGTAGTTCTTGACGCCGGCGACACCGGACTGGTCTACCAGCAGGTGCTCTCTGAGGCTGAATACGGCGAAGCCGTTGAAAACTACGGCGAGGGCAGCTTCCGTGCCGGTATGGGCGCTGAAGCGGTCAAAGAACTGCTGCAGAAAATCGATCTTGAAAAACTCGACAACGAACTGAAGCGTGAGCTTGAGAAGAGCAATGGCCAGAAGCGCCTGCGCGTCATCAAGCGCCTTGAGGTCGTCGAGTCCTTCCTTCAGTCCGGCAACAATCCGGAGTGGATGATCATGGACGTCGTTCCGGTCATTCCGCCGGACATCCGTGCGATGGTTCCGCTGGATGGCGGACGTTTCGCAACGTCGGATCTGAACGATCTGTACCGCCGCGTGATCAACCGCAACAACCGTCTGCGCCGCCTGCTCGCGCTTGGCGCTCCGGACATCATCGTCCGCAACGAGAAGCGCATGCTGCAGGAAGCAGTCGACGCGCTGATCGATAACGGCCGCCGCGGCCGCCCGGTAACGGGTCCCGGAAACCGTGCGCTCAAGTCGCTTTCCGACATGCTGCGCGGTAAGCAGGGCCGTTTCCGTCAGAACCTTCTTGGTAAGCGTGTTGACTATTCCGGCCGAAGCGTTATCGTTGTCGGTCCTGAACTGAAGTTCTATCAGTGCGGTCTTCCGAAGGAAATGGCGATCGAGCTCTTCAAGCCCTTCGTTATGAAGAAGCTGGTTGAGCGCGAGATCGCTCACAATATCAAATCCGCTAAGCGCATGGTTGAGCGCCTGCAGTCGGATGTCTGGGATATCCTCGAAGAGGTCATTCGTGAGCATCCGGTCATGCTGAACCGTGCACCTACCCTGCACCGTCTGGGTATTCAGGCCTTTGAGCCGATCCTGGTTGAAGGCCGTGCCATCAAGCTGCACCCGCTGGTCTGCGCACCGTTCAACGCGGACTTCGACGGTGACCAGATGGCTGTCCATGTGCCGCTTTCCATCGAGGCACAGACCGAGTGCCGCTTCATGCTGCTCTCGACCAACAACCTGCTGAAGCCTTCGGACGGCGGTGTTGTTACGACTCCGTCGCAGGATATGATCCTGGGTATGTACTTCCTGACCATGGTTCGTGAGAACGATCCGGGCGCCGGCCGCATTTTCAAGGATGAGAATGAGGCAATCAAGGCTGAGTACAACCACGAGATCACGCTGCACAGCCCGATCGAGGTGCTGCGCACGGTTGAGGTAAACGGCAAGACGGTTACCGGCCGTGTCAAGACGACGGTCGGCCGTATCATTCTGAACGAAAAGATTCCGCAGGATCTGGGATTCGTCGAGCGCGATCCTCAGAACCCGGAGAGCTATCTCCCCTACGAGATCGACTTCCTGGTCGGCAAAAAGCAGATCAAGCCCATCCTGCAGAACTGCATTGACAAGCACGGCATCACCTACACGATCGACGTGCTTGACAGCATCAAGGCCCTTGGCTTCAAGTATTCGACCCTGAGCGGTATCTCCATCTCCATCGCGGACGTTATCATTCCGCAGGAGAAGTGGGACATCGTGAGAGAGACCGAAGGTCTGGTTGCCAAGCTGCACCACCTGTACATGACCGGCCGTATGACTCGTGAGAACGAGCATAAGGAGATCATCGATGCCTGGTCGAACACCATCGACCGCATCACCGAGATGCTGCTGCCGAACATGGGCAACGATAACAGCATCTACATCATGATCGACTCCGGTGCCCGTGGTTCTAAGGACCAGCTGAAGCAGCTTGCTGCGATGCGTGGCCTGATGGCAAGCCCGAACGGTGACATCATCGAGCTGCCGATCAAGTCCTGCCTGGCTGAAGGTCTGGACGTACAGGAGTACTTCATTTCCGCACACGGTACCCGAAAGGGTCTGACCGATACCGCACTTCGTACCGCTGACTCGGGTTACCTGACCCGCCGTCTTGTCGATGTTTCGCAGAACATGATCGTTCGCAAGATCGATTGCTGCGATGACGGACGTGAAGTCAGAGGTATGTGGGTCAAGGCCTTCAAGACCTACACCACCACGAAGAACGGCGATATCACGACCGTGAAGGAAACCGTCCTTGAGTCGCTCGAAGAGCGTATCCGCGGCCGTTGGTCCATCAATACCGTGACTGATCCGGCTACCGGAGAAGTGCTCGTTGAAGCTGACACCATGATTACCCCGACGCAGGCTAAGCGCATTGCCGATGCCGGCATCGAGAGTGTTTACATTCGTACCGTGCTGACCTGCCAGTGCCGCAGCGGCGCTTGCGTCAAGTGCTATGGCGCAGACATGAGCAACGGCAACCCGGTCCGAATCGGTGAAGCCGTCGGTATCATCGCGGCACAGTCCATCGGTGAGCCCGGTACCCAGCTGACCATGCGTACCTTCCACTCCGGCGGTATCGCTAATGCCGGCGATGACATCACGCAGGGTCTTCCGCGTGTCCAGGAGCTTTTCGAAGCCCGCAAGCCGAAAGGTGTTGCGATCCTGGCGGAGACTGGCGGTCTTGTCGAAGACAATACCAGCCACAAGAAGCGCGAGATCATCATCGTCGATCAGGAGAGCGGCGAGGGAAAGAGCTATCTCATCCCGTTCGGCGCTGTTCCGAAGGTGAAGGACGGACAGGTCGTTATGGCCGGCGACGCGCTGACCGAAGGTTCGATCGACCTGCATGACCTTCTGAGAATCCGCGGCGTGCTTGCGGTTCAGGACTACATTCTGTCCGAGACCCAGAACGTCTACCGTTCTCAGGGTGTTGATATCAACGATAAACACGTTGAGATCATTGTCCGTCAGATGCTTCGCAAGATCCGCATCGAAAACAACGGTGACACCGACATGCTGCCGGGCGCCCTTGTTGACGTGATGGAATTCGAAGAGAAGAATGCTCAGGCTGAAGCGGAGGGACTTGAGGCTGCTACCGGCGAGCGCGTGCTGCTTGGTATCACCAAGGCTTCTCTGGCAACCGATTCCTTCCTGAGTGCGGCTTCCTTCCAGGAGACGACCCGTGTCCTGACCGAAGCAGCCATCAAGGGAAAGATCGATCCGCTTGAAGGTCTGAAGGAGAACGTTATCATCGGTAAGCTGATCCCGGCCGGAACCGGTATGGACATCTATCAGCGTGCAGCGTACAAGCTGAACGGGGATCCGATCCGCACGGCTCAGGCGGAGGAGGAACCTCTTCCGGAAGAGACCGACGATGAGGCGGAGGATGAGCTTTCGGCAGAAGCCGAAGGTGCGGATGAACTCGGGGAAGCTGTTGAGGCGATTCTCGAAAATGCCGCGAAAGAAGAGGAATAAGAAGCCGAATATAGGCAATATTGCCAAATCGGAAGAATCTGATTGACAAGCCGTTTTCCTCAGTGTTATACTATTTAAGCTGTGTAAAATCGGGATTAGGAGAAGCGAATGCTTCTCCTGATTTCCGCGTTTTATAACAAATCTAAACAGGAGGTGCCGATATGCCTACTTTTAACCAGTTGGTAAGAAAGGGAAGACAGGTTTCTGCAAAGAAGTCTGGCGCACCGGCTCTGCAGAAGGGCTGGAACACGCTTCAGAAGAAGGCGACCAATACTTCTTCTCCCCAGAAGCGCGGCGTCTGCACCGTCGTTAAGACGGATACGCCTAAGAAACCGAACTCCGCTCTTCGTAAAATTGCTCGTGTTCGTCTGAGCAATGGCGTAGAGGTCACCGCGTATATCCCCGGCGAAGGCCACAACCTTCAGGAGCACAGTGTTGTCCTGATCCGTGGCGGCCGTGTCAAGGATATGCCCGGTGTTCGTTACCACATCGTACGCGGCGTGCTCGATACGGCTGGTGTTGCCAACCGTCGTCAGGCTCGTTCCAAGTACGGCGCAAAGCGTCCGAAAAAGTGATCTAAGTAGGAAAGGTACCAATCAATAGAGGGCAAGTTCCTTTTTGATTGGTGCGAGACACGTAGGTAAGGCTCAAGAGAGCCTTGGCTGAAGCTTTTGGCTGAAAGCCATCACAGTAAGCCTTGCGTGTTTGCAGGACTTGCTGAAACAGTGAGTACCTATGATCTAATTATTTTAATTAAGGAGGGAAGAATCGTGCCTAGAAGAGGACATGTTGCCCATCGCGATGTTTTACCGGATCCGGTATACGGCAGCAAGGTCGTTACCAAACTGGTTAACAGCATTATGCTTGATGGCAAGAAGGGCGTGGCTCAGAAGATCGTCTACGGCGCATTCGATCGTATTGCCGCAAAGACCGGCAAGAATGCACTCGAAGTTTTCGAAACAGCCATGAACAACATTATGCCGGTTCTTGAAATCAAGGCAAGACGTGTCGGTGGTGCTACCTATCAGGTGCCCATGGAGGTACGTCCGGAGCGTCGTCAGACCCTTGGCCTGAGATGGCTTACCCAGTACTCTCGCGCTCGTAACGAGAGAACCATGGAAGAGCGTCTGGCTAATGAGATTATGGATGCTGCCAACAATGCCGGCGCTTCTGTAAAGAAGAGAGAAGACACCCATCGTATGGCAGAGGCGAACAAGGCCTTTGCTCATTTCCGTTTCTAATTGAGGAGGAAGCACTTTGCCTAGAGAATATTCGTTGGAGCATACCCGCAATATCGGTATTATGGCCCACATCGACGCGGGTAAAACGACCCTGACGGAACGTATTCTGTTCTACACCGGTAAGACTCATAAGATCGGTGAAACTCATGACGGAACGGCTACGATGGACTGGATGGAACAGGAGCAGGAGCGTGGTATTACTATTACTTCCGCTGCTACCACCTGTTTCTGGAAACAGAATCGTATCAATATCATTGATACCCCCGGCCACGTAGACTTCACGGTTGAGGTTGAGCGTTCCCTGCGCGTCCTGGACGGCGCTATCGGCGTCTTCAGCGCAAAGGGCGGTGTTGAGCCCCAGTCAGAGAACGTCTGGCGTCAGGCGGACGGTTATCATGTACCCCGTATGGCGTTCGTCAATAAGATGGACGTCGTCGGTGCGGATTTTGCCAATGCGGTGCAGATGATGAAGGACCGCCTGAATGCAAACGCGGTTCCGGTACAGCTGCCCATCGGTGCAGAAGATACGTTCGTTGGCTTGATTGATCTGATGACCATGAAAGCCTACTATTATAATGATGATATCGGTGAGGATATCACTGAAACCGATATTCCCGCAGATATGCAGGATGAGGCTGAGGAAGCTCATACCAACCTTGTCGAAGCGATCTGCGAACTGGATGAGGACCTGATGATGCAGTACCTCGAGGGAGAGGAGCCTGCGGTCGAAGACCTGAAGGCTGCCCTTCGCAAGGGTGTCTGCGAAGTTCAGATCTTCCCAGTATTCTGCGGTACTGCATACCGCAACAAGGGTATTCAGAAGCTGCTCGACGGCGTTGTCGATTACATGCCCGCTCCCACCGACGTTCCTTCCATCGAGGGAACCCTGATGGACGGCGAGACCAAAGAAGCCCGTCATTCTTCTGATGAAGAGCCCTTCTCCGCGCTTGCATTTAAGATCATGACTGACCCGTTCGTCGGTAAGCTGGCATTCTTCCGCGTTTACTCCGGAACTGCCAACGCCGGTTCTTACGTGCTTAACTCCACGAAGAACAAGAAAGAGCGTCTCGGCCGTATCCTTCAGATGCACGCGAACAAGAGACAGGATCTGGATATCGTTTACTCCGGTGATATCGCTGCTGCGGTCGGCCTGAAGGTCACGACCACCGGTGATACCCTCTGTGACGAGAATCATCCGATCATTCTGGAATCCATGGTATTCCCGGAGCCGGTTATCTCCGTTGCCATCGAACCCAAGACCAAAGCCGGTCAGGAAAAGATGGGCATCGCGCTTGCCAAGCTTGCTGAGGAAGACCCGACGTTCCGTACGCACACCGATCCCGACAGCGGACAGACTATTATCGAAGGTATGGGCGAGCTCCATCTGGAGATCATTGTCGACCGTCTGCTGCGTGAGTTCAAGGTCGAGGCGAATGTCGGCGCTCCGCAGGTTGCTTACAAAGAAGCGCTTACCAAGGCTGTGGATGTCGAAGGTAAATTCGTTCGTCAGTCCGGCGGCCGCGGTCAGTACGGTGACTGCCGCGTTCGTTTCAGCCCGATGGATCCCAACCAGGAAAAGACCTACGAATTCGTCAACGCCGTTGTCGGCGGTGCGATTCCGAAGGAATACATTCCGTCGATCGACGACGGTATCCGCGAAGCCATGCAGTCCGGTTCGCTTGCCGGTTATCCGGTACTCGGCCTGAAGGCAGAGCTGTATGACGGTTCTTACCATGAGGTTGACTCTTCCGAAATGGCTTTCCACATTGCCGGTTCCATGGCACTGAAGGAAGCGATGAAGAAGGGCGAGCCGACGCTGCTTGAGCCGATCATGCGTGTGGATATCACCGTTCCCGATGAGTACATGGGCGATGTTATCGGCGATGTCAATGCTCGCCGCGGCCGTGTCAACGGAATGGAAAACGTAGCCGGCAGCCAGGTCATTCACGGCTTTGTTCCGCTGGCGAAGATGTTCGGATATGCAACGGATCTGCGTTCCAAGACGCAGGGACGCGGTACCTACTCGATGTTCTTTGATCATTATGAGCCGGTTCCGAAGAATATCCGCGACGAAATCATCAGTGATAAGCGCTGATAAGGCGTTCATCGATTGAAAACTCCAAAGTTTCTAAAAAGAACTTGAAAAATCAAGGCAATTTCACTATAATTAGAGCGATGTTGCCGGTAAAAACATTAGGAGGAATTATCAATGGCAAAAGAGAAATTTACCAGAACCAAGCCGCATGTTAACATTGGTACCATTGGCCACGTTGACCACGGCAAGACCACTCTGACTGCTGCTATTACCAAGACTCTGGCTACCAGACTTGGTATCGGTAGTGCTGTTGCTTTCGACATGATCGATAAGGCACCCGAAGAGAGAGCACGCGGAATCACCATCAACTCCGCTCACGTCGAGTACGAGACCGCAAACCGTCACTATGCACATGTTGACTGCCCCGGACATGCTGACTACGTCAAGAACATGATCACCGGTGCTGCTCAGATGGATGGTACCATCCTCGTTGTTGCAGCT
>ONYR01000008.1 GCA_900322165.1 uncultured Eubacteriales bacterium | reverse complement strand
CAGTAAGCGATCTCGTCTTCACGGGACTGCATATCCCAGATACGCCACGGAGCGATGATCTGAAGCTCAGGGGCGAGGGCTTTGATCGTGAGTTCGAAACGGACCTGATCGTTGCCTTTACCGGTGCAGCCGTGGCAGATCGCGACCGCGCCTTCCTTCTTAGCGATATCGACAAGGACCTTGGCGATCAGCGGACGCGCCATCGAGGTACCGAGCATGTAGGTGGATTCATACACCGCACCGGCCTTCAGGGTGGGGTAGATATAATCGGTAAT
Source organism: uncultured Eubacteriales bacterium (assembly GCA_900322165.1). GTDB lineage: Bacteria > Bacillota > Clostridia > Lachnospirales > Bianqueaceae > RUG760. Next base: position 4,425 of record ONYR01000008.1, on the reverse strand, counting down.
AAAGGTCTCGGTCACATTTTCGAGGTAGAACTTGCAGGCACCGCTCTTGAGGGCACGCGCTTCAAGGCCTTCGGTTTCACTTCCCTGACCGACGTCGATGCAGACCGCGACGACATCGTAATCATAGTTTTCTTTCAGCCACGGAATAATAACGGTTGTATCCAGACCGCCGGAGTAGGCGAGAACGACTTTTTCTTTGGACTGAGCTTGGCTAGACATAATTGAATCTCCTTTATCATAACTCCGCTGGGGAGCTTGGTTTGCAATCGAGAGGCGTTGGTGTGTTGTCGTCTCGAACGATAGGCATAATTATACATTGCGATTTATAAAAATGCAAGAAGATTCATGAAAAATTGACACTTGATTCTCACTAAAGATTACAGTATCATCAAACCTATGATTGTTGATTTTGTCTAAATAACATGCAAAACAGTCGGGAAGGAGCAATGATATGGATTTATACGGCCGTCATTTTCTTAAATTATTGGATTATTCCTCGGAAGAGATCGAATATTTGCTGGATCTGGCAGCGGATCTGAAAGAGAAAAAAGCGAAGCGGATCCCGCATCGCTATCTGGAAGGGTATCAGGCAGCCTTGATCTTTGAGAAGACAAGCACCAGGACTCGCTGCTCATTTGAAGTCGCAGCGCATGATCTTGGCATGGATACGACCTATCTTGATCCGAGTGCCAGCCAGCTTGGCAAGAAGGAAAGCATCGCGGATACCGCGCGTGTCCTTGGTAAAATGTTCGACGGCATCGAATATCGCGGCTTTGAACAGAAGCGCGTTGAGACGCTGGCAAAATATGCCGGAGTCCCGGTTTGGAACGGCCTGACGAATGAATATCATCCGACGCAGATGCTGGCGGATCTTCTGACGATCCGGGAGCATTTCGGTTCTTTAAAAGGAAAGAAACTGGTGTATTTCGGCGATGCCCGCTACAATACCGGCAACTCGCTGATGATCGCCTGTGCGAAGATGGGCATGCACTATACCGCATGCTGCCATCATAAGTATTTCCCTGGCGCTGAGGTCGTTCAGGCGGCCCATCAGATCGCGGCTTCGACCGGTTCCAAGATCCGCCTGCTGGAGGATCCGGAGGACGCGATCCGCGGCGCAGACGTTGTCTACACGGATGTCTGGGTCTCAATGGGTGAGCCGGCTGAGATCTGGGCGGAGCGGATCCGCGAGCTCGGACGTTACAAGGTGACGAAAGAGCTGATGGATAAAGCGGGACAGAACGCGATCTTCATGCATTGTCTGCCGGCGTTCCATGATCTTGAGACCGCGACCGGAAAACAGATCTATGAACAGTTCGGTCTGACTGACATGGAAGTCACCGATGAGGTTTTTGAAAGCGAGCAGTCGGTCGTCTTTGAGGAGGCCGGCAACCGCATGCATACGATCAAAGCGGTGATGCTTGCCACCTTGGCACATCCGGAAACATACGGAAAGTGATCGTCATTATTGAATAAGCAGGAACAAGTCGGGAACAGCTTCGCATAAATATTCATTTATTCATGAATAAAGCAGGAGGTTTCACATGGATCCTAACATTGAAGAGAGAACCAGACGAACCAAGTGGTTTCTGGAAAGCCGATTCGGCATGTTCATTCACTGGGGATTGTACGCGATCCCCGCGCGCGGCGAGTGGGTCCGCAGCCGGGAGAGAATTCCGGTGGAAGCGTATCAGCCATTCTTTGATGAATTCAACCCGCGTGATTTTGACGCGAGAGCCTGGGCCAAAATGGCGAAGGCGGCCGGCATGAAGTACGCGGTGCTGACCGCGAAGCACCACGACGGTTTTTGCCTGTTTGACAGTGCGCTGACGGACTACAAATCGACGAACACGCCGTTTGGGCGCGATATTGTCAAGGAATACACGGAAGCCTTCCGCGCGGAAGGGCTAAAGGTCGGTCTGTATTATTCCCTGCTGGACTGGCATCATCCGGACTATCCGCACTACGGCGACCGGCATCATCCGATGCGTGATAATGAAGCGTTCAAGGGGATGGAGCATCATTTCGAACGCTACCTTGATTATCTGCATGGCCAGGTGCGCGAACTGCTGACCAATTACGGAAAGATCGATATCATGTGGTTCGATTTCTCCTACCCGGGCATGGAATGCGAGACCTGGCGGGCGACGGAGCTTGTCACGATGGCAAGAGAGCTGCAGCCGGACCTGATCATTGATAACCGTCTTGAGGGAAGCGGAGAGAAGTCCGGCACGATCATGACGCAGCATCCGTCTGTCTATGCGGGTGACTTTGCCTGCCCGGAGCAGATGATCCCGCCCAGAGGACTTACGGATGATCTGGGAAATTCGATCCCGTGGGAGGCCTGCATCACGCTCAATGATATGTGGGGCTATGATGCGCATGATCATCACTACAAGAGCGACCGCATGGTCATTCGGAATCTCGTTGAGTGTGTCAGCAAAAACGGCAACCTGCTCGTGAATGTCGGACCGGACGCGAAAGGAAGGTTCCCGAAGGAAGCGGTGCGTGTGCTTGAGGGTGTTGCCGACTGGATGAAGGACAACAGCGAAAGCATCTACGGCTGCGGATGTGCCGAGTTTGGCAAGCCGGAGTGGGGCCGCTATACGCAGAAGGGAAACAAGCTCTATGCACACGTGTATGAGGAGTGCATGGGCGCGGTCTGCCTGCCCGGGCTGGCCGGTAAGATCGATCATATGCGGCTTCTGTATGACGGTTCGGAGATTCGCCCGACCGAGTACTGGAACGTGAAGGAATATCCGAACGACGCGTTCTTCTTCTTTAGCAATAACCGTACCTTGAGCTTTCCGCTGCCGGATGAGCGCGATACGGTCGTGGAGATTACACTGAAATGAGAAAATGGATGTACGGACTGGGCAAGGACGCTGCTCACGGGGCATCGCTTCTGAAGAAATTCGGCTTTGAAGCGGTCGCCGGCGGAGAAAGTGCGGTCGAGGAAACCTTGTCGAAGGGAATGGATGCCTATCTCTTCAGCGGAGCGTTCCGCGGACCGGCATTTAAAGGCGAGGATTGGCTCGCGGAAGATGTGGACGGTGTGAAACAGGAGTGGTTTTCATCGACCTGTCCGACACGCCGTGAGGTCAGAGAATACAATCTTTCAAATATCCGCCGTATGGCAGGGACGCCGGGCATCTCCGGCATCATCCTTGACGGAGCGCGCTTTGCCTCGCCGATGTCAGGAAAGCCGGAAGCTTTCTTCACCTGTTTCTGCCCAAGCTGCATGGCGAAGGCGAAGGAGATGGGATTTGACGCAGAGGCGATGAAACGGGCGGTAAGCGCGCTGCGCGGTTTTCTTGCCGGGAAAGCGGTCGACCTGCTGCCGCACGCCGAGGGGCTTGAGGACTGGCTTGATTTCAGACGCAGAGCCACGACCGAGCATCTCCTTGATTTTGTCAATACGGTTCATGAAGTCAACCCGGATCTGAAGGCGGGAATCTACATCTTTGCTCCGTCGCTGTGCCGGCTTGTCGGGCAGAACTACCGCGATATCAACGGCAAGATGGATCTCATTGCGCCGATGCTGTACCGCTGCTATCCCGATGCCGACGGACCGGCGTGCCTGAACGTCGAGATCGCCCGCATGTTGGATATGATGAAAACGGCTCACGGCTGGAGCGCTCAGGAGCGCATCCGGCATCTGCGTGCCCTGACCGGAATCGAGATCGAGAAAGGCGCAACCGTGGAGTCACTGATGAAGGGACTGCCGGTGGATATGCTTCGAACCGAGACGCAGAGAGCGAGGATCATGGCTCCGCAAGGTGCACTCGTGCCGATCATCGAGATGGATGATCCGCTGCTCCCGGAGGCGAGCCGCAAGGTCATCGAAGGCGGAGCAGAGGCTGTCAGCTACTTCCTTTATAATGAAGAGCAGCTGCTGGCCAACGAAGCGTTCTTTATGGAAAACAACTGAAAAGCAATATGAAAAAAGGCTGCGAAACGGATTCGCAGCCTTTTTGAATGTCGAATGAACACAGGGAAATGCCTGCCTATAGGCTCTGTCAGAGGCAGATCCCACCGTCGAGAGCGATGATTTCGCCGGTAAGGTAGGAACTCTCGGAACCGGACAAATAACAGACAAGATCGGCAGCTTCGGCAGCTTTTCCAAAACGTCCGAGAGCGATCGAGTTCTCCAGATCCGTACGGTCTTCCTCGGTCAAAAACGCGTTCATCGAGGTATCGATGACGCCGAGAGCGACGGCATTGACACGGATGCCGGAGGGACCGACTTCCTTGGCAAGCGCTTTGGTGAAAGCGTTCAGGCCGCCCTTGGACGCGGAATAAGCCACCTCGCAGGACGCGCCCTTGGTACCCCACATTGAAGAGATATTGATGATCGCGCCTGAGCCCTGGCGGATCATTCCAGGGAGCGCTTCGCGGCAGGTCAAGAATGCGCCTTTCAGGTTG
>ONYR01000011.1 GCA_900322165.1 uncultured Eubacteriales bacterium | reverse complement strand
GCTTCCTCTTCCTGATTGTCCGCATGGTAGCACATCACTTTTTCGCCGTGCGCCCGAGTCGGGATCAGGTCTTTCTTGATACGCACCCGGTTTTTGTCGATGAGCGAGTTTGCTGCGTCAAGGATCTCCGGCGTGGAGCGGTAATTCTCCATCATCATGATGGTCTGCACGTTCGGGAATTCCTTGTCGAAATCCAGCAGATACCGCACGTTTGCCCCGCGCCAGGTGTAGATCGTCTGGTCCGGGTCGCCGACAATAAACAGGTTGTGATGGTAGGCGCAGAGCACCTCCATGAGTCGGTACTGCAGCGGGTCGATGTCCTGAAACTCATCGATCATGATATATTCCAGCCGCTGCTGCCACTTCAAGCGGATCTTCTCATTCTGCTGGAAAATATACAGGGTAAACACGATCAGGTCATTGTAATCAAGGCCGAAGCATTTCTTTTCCTGATACAGGTAGCCGTAGAAAATGATATCCTTCGCGTCTGTCGCCTCAAGGTATTTGCGGTGGATCTGCTCGAGCGGAAGCGTGATCATGTCTTCATAATAGTTCGGCTCGCTGATGCATTTGCGCATCTCGATCATGTCTCTTGCCGCGGAGAACGTCATGTCCCTCAGTGTCAGGCCCCGCTCCTCGTAGATCATGCCGAGCATCTGGTCGATGTCCGAATTGTCCAGCACCAGGAAGCTTTTCGGGTACTGCACCGCGTAAGAATCCTCCTGCAGCACCGACACGCAGAATCCATGGAATGTATTGATAAAGCCGGTATCATTGTCCCCGGTCAGATTATGGATACGCTGCCGCATTTCCGCCGCAGCTTTGTTGGTAAATGTCACGCAAAGTATATTGCCGGGCATGATCCCAAGCTCGGTCACAAGGTAGGCAAAGCGATGAGAAAGCGCTCTCGTTTTGCCCGAGCCCGCGCCCGCGATCACGCGCACAAACCCTTCCGTCGAAGTCACCGCTTCGAGTTGAGCCTGATTCAACCCTTCCAGAATATCCAAAAGCCGCCTCCTTTCTCAAACATTGCTGATTATATTATTCTTAGGATATTGTACACGAAATGGGTGGAATTATAAACTCAAAAATGAGGAGGGGGCGATTTATTACTCATTCTCTTGCTGCGATGCCTTCTTTAACTAACGCTTTACAAGAAGAATAGGACTGCTCTCGATTATGCAGCGGCTGCAGTCCTATGGAGCCATGTGTTTCATTAGGTAGTGTGAGACTGAATCACGATAAATCAATAATCCAGTCCTACACATTAGAGGTAGATGTGAGTGGTTCTAGGACTGGGACGCATTAATTAACGGAACCAGTCCTACGGGGAAGAAAGCGCTGGAACAGATTCTCCTTCATTCTTGGGACTGGAAGGTCCAGTGTCTCAGCATCAGTCCTATAGAAGTAAAAACACAAGATGAAATGTAGGACGAAATGGACTCAAAATTAAAGTCCAGTCCCATGACATCGAACGAGTAGAAAAAAACATAGGACTAATGATTCTGAAACTGGCATTTAGTCCAATCTACCGGGTTTTCAAACAACGACTCTACGAATTCCCGCCACTTTCCACCTCAATAATACGAGCAAAGTTCGTATTATTGTTAACATGCTCTGTGTAAATAAAAAGGACACAGAGCATGTTTATCCATATGGAGTATTAATTTTTCCTTTACAAAGATTTTGGAGGGTGCTATTATAATTCCATAAAGAAAATATAAGCCGCCTTGTGCGGCAAAAGAAAGGACGGTATTATACCATGGCATTTTGTCCTCAGTGTGGTGCTCCGTTCAATGATGGAGCTACCTCTTGCCCGCAGTGCGGTGCTGTTTTTGCAGCCGCTCCGAACCCGAATCCTCAGCCCCAGCAGCAGAACTATCAATTCCAGCAGCAGTATCAGCAGCAGCCGTATCAGCAGTATCAGCCGGCTCCGGTCGTTGATCCTTTTGATCACACCGCTGACTTCGATGCTCAGGACATTTCTGACAACAAAGTCTTCTCCATGCTGCCCTACCTGCCCGTGATTGGCCTCTTTGGTATCATCATCGCGCTCCTTGCTGCTCAGAAGTCTGCTTTCGCTATGTTCCATGTTCGCGAAGCTCTGAAGATCACCGTTACCAACATTCTGCTTGGCGTCATCTCCGCGCTTCTGTGCTGGACAATCATCGTTCCGGCTGCCGGCGGCATCTGCATGGCTATTCTCTTCGTCATCCAGATCATCATGTTCTTCCGTGTCTGCAAGGGCAAGGCTAAGGAAGCTCCGATCATCTGCAAGCTGAAGTTCCTCAAGTGATTTCACTTAACTGACAGAAAAAGGCTGTGAGTCATCACAGCCTTTTTTTCTGCCGATTTCATTTTTTCAAGGATTCCCAATGAATACATTTCCCGTAAAAGCCGTCATCTTCGATCTCGACGGCACGATTCTCGACACCCTGGCCGACTTGACCGTCAGTGTCAACTACGCCCTCGCGCAGTTCAGCTGCCCGCCGCGAACAAAGCAAGAGGTTCGCTCATTTCTCGGAAACGGCATGAAGCGTTTACTGACCCTCTCCGCGCCAACCATCACCGATCCCGCGGCATTTCAGAAGCTCTACGATACCTTCGCCGCGCACTACAAGATGCATTGCCTTGACAACACGTTCCCTTACAAAGGAATTCCCGAGCTCCTGCAGGAGCTCCGCGACGCGCATGTCAAGACCGCTGTTGTCTCCAACAAGGGCGATTTCGCCGTTCAGGAGATCATCAGCGCCCGCTTCCCCGGTCTCTTCGACTATGTTGTCGGCGAGCGCCCCGGCATTTCCAGAAAGCCCGCTCCCGACACGGTTTTCGCCTGTCTGAAGGCCTTTGACTTAGACGCTTCTGAGGCGGTCTACGTCGGTGATTCCGAGGTCGACAAGGAAACCGCCGACAACGCACAGATGCCTGTCATTCTTGTTGACTGGGGCTTCCGCGACCGCGCGGATCTTGAAAAGCAAGGTCATATGCCGATCGCCTCCACCCCGGAGGAGCTGCTGAATTTCATTCGGAAGGTTCGCTGAGATCAAGGCTGAATGCGTTCCACCCCGCCTGACAGCGCGCCCCTCAGCGCGTTTCCACCCATTTCCCGTTCGTAAAATCAGGAATATAGACCGGGGCTCCGCCCTTGGCGATCGATTCCTCACTCAATACACCGATCGACATCCAGGCCGCCATATCGTACACATCGATGGGCGGCTTGGTTTCGTTTTTGACACTGTCGAAGAACGCACGGTCCACGAGGTAGTCCATGCCGCCGTGGCCGCCGCGCACACCGTCATTTAAGAACTGCGTCCAGACCGGATGCTCATACTTCTCGCGCATCTCAAGCGCATTGTTCCAATGCTTCTGCCAGTCGAAACCGTCCGCCTCGGAATGGACACCGTCGATAAAGACCGAGTGATTGTCCTCCGAGTACATGGCCTTGGTTCCCTGCACCAGAAGTCCGCGCGAATAGTACCGCGGGAGCGTTGTGTCAAGCGTGAGCGTGATGGTCTCGCCATGAGCGCACGTAATCACCGTTGTCACCACGTCGCCCTGCGCAAAGGGGTAGAAGGCCTGGTCATAGTCCGGGCCTTTTTCTTTTTGCAGGTATGCGTTCAGACCGCGTGAGGTCGAAGCGACCGAATTCAGCTTCAGCAGGCGGTTGCCGTGATGGATCCCGAGCATCTGACAGATCGGTCCGAGCTCATGCGTCGGATAATTCTCGCAGTTGCGGTTTTTGTAATTCGCGTTACGGTAGTGACGGTTCTCGCGTCCGAACCCGATCTCCTCCCGAAGATCATGCCGATAGCCTCCCTCGAGATGCACCAGCTGCCCAAAGACACCCTGCTCGATCATGTTCATCAGCATCATCTCATCGCGGCCGTAGCAGCAGTTTTCAAGCATCATGCACGGTACGCCCGTTTCCTCGCTCGTGTGAACGAGCTGCCAGAGCTGATCGATGCTGTAGGCCGGACCGACCTCCACGCCGGGGCGGATGCCCTGTTTCATCGCGGCGATCGCGATCTCGATATGCGTTTCCCAGGAAGTCGCGATCACGACCGAATCGAGATTCGGGATCGCGAGGATGTCCCGGTAGTCGAGCGAACAGACCGGCTTGGTGCCGCGCGCCTCAAGGACAGCTTCATACCCCGCCTGCGCCCGGTCTTCGTACAGATCGCAGACACCAAGCACCTCGACGTCTTCCATTCCAAGGATCACAGCCTTCAAAAGGCTCAGTCCTCGTCCTCCAAGACCGATCACCGCAGTCGTAACTTTTTCTTTCATGACGGCTCCTTTATGATTTGATGCTCCCCGCTTTGGGGTGCCCTTCTTAGTTGTTCCCACTTTTATGGGGTGCAGCCTTTCATTTCTCTGCCTCCCATTATAGGATGCACGGCCTAAAAAGTCTACCGCGAAGCGTGCGTTCGGTCCTTTTGATAATGGACGAAACCGCACCTTGACGCGAGCCTGCATGGAGTTTTGAAAAAACTTTTAATAGTAGCTTGCAAACTGGTTTTTTGTGTTTATAATCAGGGAAATGTCACTTTTTTCTACAAAGGAAACGGATTAACCATGCGTGAAATCAAATGGGCTTTCAGTTTTCTCGGAAAGTCCAAGTACAAGCTCTTCGCAGCTTACCTGATGACCATCATCGTGGACATCATCATGGTCATCGATCCGCAGATCATCAGCCGGATCGTCAACACGGTGCTCTATCCGATGTTCGACGACAGATCCATTCCGACCGAGACGGTGCTTAGGCAGCTCGTACCGCTGCTTCTGATCGCGTTCGGCCTGCTGATCCTGCGTTCAGTGATCCGCTTTGTCGGCAACCTGTTCCGTGAACAGGCTTCCCAGCGGGCGACGTTCGAGATTCGCCGCGGCCTGTACCGCAAGCTGTCCGAGCAGAGCCGCAGCTTCCTGATGACGAACCGCTCGGGCGACCTCATCAACAAGTGCACCGGCGACGTCGAGGCGATCAACCATTTCCTCTGCTACGTCTCCTGGGCGATGTTTGACAGTATCGCGATGTTTGCGGCTGTTCTGATCGTGTTTTTCTCGATCAGCTGGGAGTTCACCCTCATCGAGCTGGCGCTCTCGCCCTTCGCGTTCCTGACCGCCATCCACATGGCAAAAAAGGTGCGCCCGATCTTCCGCGCGGCCCGGCAGCAGCTGTCCGAGCTTAACACCATCGTCTCTGAAAACATTGCCGGCAACCGCGTTGTCCGCGCGTTCTGCCGCGAGCCGTTTGAAATTCAGAAGTTCGATGAAGCCAACGAAAAGTACTACAGCATGAACCTCGATGCCAACAAGGCCTGGGTCAATCATGCCCCGATCATGGAGACCGTCGGCAACGTCATGAACGCGACGGCCATCATTGTCGGCTCGCTTCTCGTTGTGTTCCAGCGCATCACGATCGGCGACCTTATCGTTTTCACGTCCCTGAGCTGGATGATGAACGAGCCCATGCTTCAGCTTGGATTCCTCATCACCGATCTGCAGCGCTTCCAGGTCAGCTGTGAGCGTGTGCATGATCTCTACGATTCGCAGCCGGAGATCGTCAGCCCGGAAAACGCGATCGAAAGCGGCGAGCTCAAGGGAACGATCGATTTCGAGCATGTGTCCCTCTCGTACGATGGCACGGAGGTGCTGAAGGATATCTCCTTCCACATTCCTGCCGGCGCCACGGTCGGTATCATGGGCCCCACCGGATCAGGCAAGACCTCGCTGTTTAACCTCATTGCGCGGTTTGTGGATCCGACCTCCGGCACGGTCCGCATCGATGGCGAGAACGTGAAAAAGTACAATCTGCAGTTCCTCCGCCGCAACGTTGCGGTCGCGCTGCAGGATGTGTTCCTCTTCTCCGATACCGTTGAATCCAACATTGTCTACGGTGTCCCGGACGCGCCGCAGGAAGTCGTGTACCGCTCTGCGCTCGACGCGGATGCTGACAGCTTTGTCAAGCATCTCCCCGATGGTTACGATACGATCGTCGGTGAGCGTGGCATGGGCCTCTCCGGCGGTCAGAAGCAGCGTCTGTCTCTGGCACGCGCGCTCTCGCAGGAGGCTCCGATCCTCATTCTCGATGATACGACCTCTGCGGTCGACCTCGAGACCGAACACTACATTCAGCAGCGCCTTGCCCAGCGTGACAAGAAGTCGACAACACTCATTGTCGCGCAGCGTATCTCCTCGGTAAAGAACGCCGACATCATCTTCATTCTCGAAGACGGCAAGATCACCGAGTCCGGCACGCATAAGGAACTGCTCGCCAAGAAAGGCTACTATTACAGCATCTACCGGATCCAGCAGGGCTATGCCACGAAGGAAGACCTTCAGAAAGCGATCGCGGCCCAGAAGATCAAGGTCACCGCTCTTGAAGGAGGTGATCTGTAATGGCACGCAATAAATATAATGTGGACGAAACGCTCGATCAGGAATTCAGTTTCCAACATTTCAAGCGCGCATTCGTCTATGTCAAGCGTTACAAAAAGCTCTTCTTCGGCGCGTTCTTCTTCTCGCTGGCATCGACGATCCTCGGACTGCTGATGCCGCTCTTTACACAGAACGCGATCGACGTTATGATCCCGAATAAGGCTGTCGGATCGCTGATCTGGTGCGGTGTCGCCCTTGTCGCGATCGTTGCGTCGCAGGCGGTCTGCAACCGCTTCCGCTCCCGCTGCACCGCGCTTGCCGGTCAGGCGATCATCCGCGACATCCGCCGTGATCTCTACGTACATCTGCAGGACCTGCCGTTCGACTATTTTGACTCTCGTCCTCACGGCAAGATCCTTGTCCGCATCATCAACTACGTCAACAGTGTTTCGGACTTTTTGACCAACGGCCTTGTCAACATCTTGCTGCAGATGGTCTCGCTTGTCATTATCGCGGTCTTCATGATCGCGGTGAGCCCGAAGCTTTCGCTTCTGGTCTTTGCCGGTCTGCCGGTCTTTGCGGTCTACATCTTCCTGATGCGCAAAAAGCAACGCCGTGCCTGGCAGCTGCAGGCCAACAAGCATTCGAACTTTACGGCCTACCTGAGTGAGTCCATCAACGGTGAACATGTCACCCAGAGCTTCTCGCGTGAGGCGTTCAACCAGAACATCAACACCGAGCTGGCGCAGGAAGCACGCAAGTCCTACCTCCACGCAGTGACCCTGAACCATCTGATGTGGCCGACCACGATGATGATCTCCCGAACGGTTTACTACTGCATCTACCTCTTCGGTGTCATCTGGCTGAGAAACACGATCACGGTCGGAACCCTTGTCGCGATGACAAGCTACGCAAACCGGTTCTGGAACCCGATCATGGCCCTCTCGAACTACTACAATCAGATGATCAACACCGCTTCTTACCTCGAGCGTATCTTCCAGCTCATGGATGAGAAAGTGACGGTCACCGATCCTGAGGACGCCACACCGCTTCCGGAGATCAAGGGCGAAGTCGATTTCGACCATGTTGTCTTTGAATATGAGAAGGATCGTCCGATCCTGAAGGATATCAGCTTCCACGTCAGTGCCGGTGAGTCGATTGCACTTGTCGGTCCGACCGGCGCAGGCAAGTCCACGATCATCAACCTCGTATCGCGTTTCTACAATCTGAAATCCGGCACGGTCTCGATCGACGGACACGACATCGCTCACGCGACGCTGCGCTCGATCCGTTCGCAGATGGGCATCATGCTGCAGGATACCTTCATCTTCTCCGGTACGATCATGGAGAACATTCGCTACGGACGCCTTGACGCGACCGATGAGGAATGCATCGAAGCGGCCAAGCGGGTCTACGCGGACGAGTTCATCCGCCGCATGCCCAAGGGCTACGAGACCGAGATCAACGAGCGCGGCGACATGCTTTCTGCCGGTCAGCGACAGCTCCTCTCCTTCGCCCGCACCCTCCTTTCCGACCCGAAGATCCTCATTCTCGATGAGGCCACAAGCTCGATCGACACCAACACCGAGCTTCTCGTTCAGGAAGGCATCAAGCAGCTGCTGAAAGACCGCACCTCCTTCGTTGTTGCCCACCGTCTCTCAACGATCAAGGACTGTGACCGCATCCTCTACATCGATAACGGCCACATCGTCGAAAGCGGCAGCCACAGCGAGCTCATGGACCTCCAGGGCGCGTACTTCAACCTGTACACGTCGCAGCTGACGAATGATTAAAGTCCCAGTCCCTAAAAGAGGTAATCCCCTGCACACCCTCTCTCCTTGCTCCTCATGCTTCGTCGAGAGACATAACCCCCGCACACCCTCTCTCCTTGCTCCTCATGCTTCGTCGAGAGGGTGTGCGGGGGTTTATTGTTGTTTGGGACGGGAGATTGTTGCAAGTTATTCGTTGTGGTTTGTGGCTGGGTGGACTAAGGCTCTGGTGTTTTGCGGGTTTAGGCTATGCTTTTGATTTGTTGATTTACCAAAAGTGCAGGTGTCGGAGGAGAAATAGACTTTATCGACGTTTTTTCGCTGTTTAGTCATTGGATACCGAAAAATGCCTGTACCTGAAAACCCGGGCAAAAAAATTACCATATAGTAAAGTAGGAGGCGTGTAGACTAAAAGAAGCCGAATTGCTGTTTTAGTTTATATTCCTCAAATCCACAGAATTAAAGACTCGGGAATTCCGGGCAGGCATAGACTAAGGCGCTTGCAACCACTTTTTTAGGTTACTTAATCTACCACACACCGTCTCTCCTTGCACCAAATGCCTTCATCGAGAGACAAAAACCCCATATACCCTCTCATCTCGCTCAAAATGCCTCGTCGAGAGACATAACCCCATACACCCTCTCTCCTTGCTCCTCATGCTTCGTCGAGAGGGTGTATGGGGTTTTATTGTCTTCTGGGACGTAGGCGTGTGCATGGGTGCATGGGGCTGGGAATCAGTAGCTTCGGCCTGGAATTTGCTGTTGTTGGCTCCTGCTGGATTGTTTTTCGCGTTCTGTGTGAATTACCTGTTACGCTTTTCCACCTCCAACACACGATATTCTGAACTCAAGTTGCTGTAAAATAACCCCCGTAAGGCTCCTGACGAAGCATCGTCAAGCGAGGAAGGAGCCTTACGGGGTTTATTACTGTAAAAGTGAGTTTTGGAACTTCGTGTTCGCTGATGGTTACGATATTTCGCGCTTCCCGGGCAGCTGGGCGACGATGATCGCGGCCATGACCATTGCGCAGCCGATGAGTTTGTACCAGCCGATGTTTTCGTGGAGGATCAGCCAGCCGCTCAGGGTCGCAAAGACGGCCTCCGTTCCCATGATCAGGGATGCAAGGGTGGCTTCGATGTGCTTCTGGGCGACAAGCTGCAGCGTGTAGCAGATGCAGCCTGAGACAAGCGCGGCGTAGAGGATCTCGCGCCAGGCGCTTGTGACCGCGCTGAAGGAGGGTTTGTCGAAGATCATCATTGCGATTCCGGACAGGACCGCGATCGTCGCGAATTCAAAAAAGGCCATCCAGAGAAGGTCCGCGTCCTTGGAGTAGCGGTCGATCGCGAGGATCTGCCAGGTGTAGCAAAGCGCGCTCACGAGCATCAGCAGGTTTCCCTTGCTGATCGTGATCCCGCCGCTTCCTCTCTCGACCGAGATGAAGTACAAACCGACCATCGCGACCGCGACACCGATCCAGGCGCGGAGCGGTGGTTTGCGGTGAAACAACAAGCCTGCGATCGGCACGAAGACGATGTAGCAGGCGGAGATAAAGCTCCCCTCGCCGACCGTGGTCGTGACAAGGCCGTACTGCTGGGTGATGCTCGCGGAAAAGAGCGCCAGCCCGCACATGATCCCGCCGATCGCGGTCTTTGTAAAGTCCGGCCGAGGCGATCTGCGGTGGATCCTTCCGGCCGCCAGCGAGACAAACATCAGGGCGATTGCGGAGATCAGGAACCGCGCGAACACAAACGTAAACGGGCGTATGCGGTCCATCGCGACACTCTGAGCAACAAACGTGGAGCCCCAGAGCATGGTTACAAAAAGCAGGAGAACCTCGTAGCCGATCGGCTGCAGGCCTCCTGCTTTATTATTGGTCTTATTCATATGGCTTACGGATCAACTTTCAATTCATAGGTGTGCGGGTGCTCCGCTCCGGTGTAGCGAACCGTCCCGTCACCCAGCTCATCCCAGCTGACGATCATGGACTCGCGGTTCTCCGGCGACTGATACAGTGCCCTGCGCACATCCTTCTCTTCAGGCATGCGGTAGCGCGAGGTGAGCTCATCGATGCGCACGGACGGATACGTGTAATGCACCGCGTTGTCGATGACGCGGATCACGTCCTCATTGTAATAGCTCGTCAGCGTTTCATGCCCGGGCTGGAAGTATACGATCTTGCCATGGCCGCGCTTGTAGACGCAGAGGCTGCGGAAGATCTCGCCGCCCTTCCACCAGGTAATGCCGACAAGTTCGTCCGGCGTGGGAATGTCAAACGGCTCGGAATAGGTCTCCTCCGCCTCAAGACGAATCGGATTGTGAACGCCACGGCACAGCGGATGCGTTTCATCCAGCATCCAGATATTGCCGTTTTCATAATCGACGCGCCAGTGAACCGAGCAGCGCGTGCCCATCAGACGGCGGAACACCTTGGATTCGTGGCCGGAGTGCAGGCAGACAAGGCCCATGCCTTTGTTGACCGCTTCGCAGACAAGATCGACGACCGAATCCTCGACCCTGTGATGAGCCATGTGCCCCCACCAAATCAGCACGTCGGTCTCGTCGAGCTTTTCGTTCGTAATCACCTGTGCATGATCCTCGAGCGTTGCGAAGGAAAACTCGAGCGTATCATCGATCCCGCCAAGCGCCTCAGCCAGGCGGTGATGAATGCCGTTTGGATACAGCCTTTTGGCCTCGCCTTCTTCGCGTTCATGAAGGAATTCGTTGTAAATCAGAACTTTCATGTCAAGCCTCCTTACTTCACGCCTTTGTTTTCAGCCAGTAGATACCGGCATCTTCGACCGGGTCGCTGTAATACCGCGGCCGAACGCCCGCGAGTTCAAACCCGCATTTCTCATACAATCGTACCGCGCGCGTATTACCTACGCGCACCTCCAGTGTCCAGTACAGGATCCCGCGCTCATATCCTGTGCGGATCATCTCCCGAACGAGCGCTTCTCCGATTCCCTGCCTGCGGCAGTCTTCATCGACCGCCACCGTCATCACATGGCCCTCGTCAAGCACCTGCCAGTAACCGATGTAGCCGGCGATCTTTCCATCATCCGTCACCGCGCAGAGGTAGTGAGCCTGCTCGTTGGCAATGTCCGTCTCGAGCATCTCCCTTGTCCACGCTGCGCCGAAAGCCTTCTCCGCAATCACGCCGAGCGATGCGAGATCGCCCTCTTCAAAAGGTTTGACGATCATGCCTGACCCTCAGATGCGGAAGCTGCGGCTGCCGCTGCAGCCCGCGCTTCACGCTCTTCCCGCTCCCGAACGGCCTGCGGCTTGCGCAGGTAATCGATCGTGAGCTCATCGCTTGGAACCGTCGCGACAGTCCCGGTCTTTTCCGCTTCCGCCAGCTTGAAAGCTGCGAGCGAACAGACCGCGGCTGCCGAGAGATCCTTCAGATGTGCCGGCGCTTCATGGAAGTGTTTTCCGAGCTTTTCCGTAAAAAGCGTGCGGTACAGATCCATCGCGTCGCCCATCATCAGCACCGGGCGGTCAAGCGCTGCAAGCTTATCAGCGAACTCTTCCGCACTGAGCGTGTCCGGCTCCAACACGGTCGTTTCCTCACCGTCTACGGTTTCATAGGCAGCGCAGTAGACCTGAGAACGCCGTGCGTCCATCACACCAGCCCGCACAACGCCGGGCAGATGATCCGTAAAGGTCAGGGCTTCGAGCGTTCCGACCGGCAGCAGGGGCTTGGAGAGCCCCAGTGCGAGTCCCTTCGCACTTGCCGCGCCGATTCGAAGGCCGGTGAACGATCCGGGGCCGTTTGTCAGCGCGATAACATCGACCTCATCGATCGTCTTTCCCGAGAGGGAAAGCGCGCGTGCGACCATCGGCATCAGCGTCTCCGAGTGCGTAAACCCTGCGTTGCTCTTCTCTTCCGCCAGAATGCGGCCCTTCTCCCAAACCGCCGTGCTGCAGCACCGTGCGGCTGCCTCAATTCCCAAGATGATCATAAACTGAACCTTCTATCGTTATTTTTCGGTAGTCCACGCCCTTGGCAAGATCCTTTCCGATCCGCACCCAGATCGTATCCGGCGGCATGGCTTCTTCGACAAGATCCGCCCACTCCACAAGGCACACCCCGCCAAGACCGATATATTCATCCCAGCCGATCTCGAGAAGCTCTTCTTCGTCCTCGATCCGGTAAATGTCAAAGTGATAGTACGGGAGGCGTCCGGAATATTCCCTCACGATCGTAAACGTCGGGCTGACGATGTCCTCCACTACGCCGAGTCCCTCGGCCACGCCCTTGGCAATGACCGTTTTCCCAACGCCGAGATCCCCCACCAGCGCGTAGATGCTGCCGGGAAGCGCGGTCTCTCCAAGCTTTTTTCCGATCTCAAATGTCTCTTTTTCGCTGAATGACTCGAATGTCACGGTTCCCCCTACTCCTTAAAAAACCCTCGCCGAGCCAAAAGCTGCAGGGCGAGGGCATTGATTCTTTGGCGATTACATTTCGCCGCGTTCCATCTTTCCGAGTTTCTGAAGCGCACGGTGAGGAATCACGGTTTTGAAATGCTCTTCCACGACCATGGAAACCCGCACTCCGGCATACCAGTCGCTTGAGAACTGCGAGAGCATCGCAATCAGATAACGGATATGCGCGGTAACATTCTTCAGTTGGCAGATCAGATAATAATATCCGGTCACCTCATCGTGAAGCAGGCGGTTTTTCAAAGCAAGCTTCTCGGGAACCTGCTTAGCCACCTCAAGCAGCGGGCCAAGCGTATGAAACTCGTAAGTGACGGTATCATCGTTCGTCATGACCCCCATTTCCATCGAAACAGGGTTGTTCTCACCGGACGGAGCCTCCGAGACGTCCTCGGGGATCTCTCTTACCGGTGCAGAGCCAAAATTCTTTTCTCCCGGAAGATTCGTTCCGATCAGCGCGCCGATCTCCGCCATGCCTTCCACCTTGGTTACGGTGATGGAAAGCTTGTCATCGGAAAGCGGGATCGCCTCGATCATGAGCGGTTTCCCGGAGAAATCGATTCCGTACTGATCCAGTGCGGTTTTCATCATATCGTCAAAGAGTGCCTGCGTCTTCTGTGAGCCGTAGGCCAGCTCTTGAACGCGGATGTTGCGCTGCATCAGGTCATTGATGTCCAGAATAAAGCGGATCTGGTCTTTGTTGATGCGTTCAGCTTTCATCGTTGTCACTCCTTTTCGTAGTTTTTTTCGTACTTTTTATGAGGGGCGCCCTGATCAAATATCGGCTTCCGCCTCATGCTTATCCTGAAGGTATTCATTGACCTGCTCGATGATCTCGTCCGGGTCGATGCCATGAACAAAGCAAGCTTCCTCGACGGACTCAGACTGCGAAGCAAAGCAGAAAATGCAGCCCATACCGTTCTGAATCAGAATGCCTGCGATATCCGGATCGACTTCAAGCACATCGGCAATGATCATATCCTTCGAAATCTGTTTAACCATAGCTGTGGAACCTCCTAACTGTCGATACTATGTGTTCTTAGCATTATATCACAAGACCCCGGTTTATTCAATGGTCAACTTCTCACAACACTGCGTGTGAAAGAGAGACTTTCTTTGACTTTTGTATTTTTTTACCCACAGCAAATCTTCTGCTTCCTCTTGCAAGTTGAGAGGTTTTGTAGTATGATTCTTCGTATAAAAAAAGAAGCGGCTAAGGCACGCTTCCAAAACATGAAGTTTTTTACGGAGGTAAGAATTATGGCTTATGTAATCAGCGACGACTGCATCATGTGCGGTGCTTGCGCAGCTGAGTGCCCGGTAGGTGCTATTTCTGAAGGCGAGACCAAATACCAGATCGATCCCGATGTCTGCGTCGAGTGCGGTGCTTGCGAAGCTACCTGCCCGGTAGGCGCTCCTCATCCCGGTGAGTAATCAACACAAACACAAAATGAGGCTGTGAGTTCACAGCCTTATTTTTGTTTTGATTCCGGTTTAGGTACATAGAGATAAAAAAGCCACAGTCTCTTAAGCTTGCTTAAGATCTGTGGCTTTTCATTTTATCTTGCGCCATTGTACTGATGCTCGAGGTTCGAGAACCTGACGCAGGCACCTTCGTAGTGAAGCTTGACCGTTCCGACCGGGCCGTTTCGCTGTTTCGCGACAATGATCTCTGCCACGCCCTTCTCCTCGGAGTCGGGATGGTAGTATTCGTCGCGGTAGATAAACATGATAACGTCCGCGTCCTGCTCGATCGCACCGGATTCACGCAGGTCCGACATCATCGGGCGATGGTCGGCTCTGGCTTCGAGCGCACGTGAAAGCTGCGACAGCGCGATGACCGGAACATTCAGCTCACGCGCGAGCATTTTCAGTCCGCGCGAGATCTCCGAGATCTCCTGCTGACGGTTGTCAGAGCGTCCGGAGCCGGACATCAGCTGCAGGTAGTCGATCATGATCAGATCGAGGCCGTGCTCGATCTTGAGCTTGCGGCATTTGGAGCGGATCTCACTCAGTGTGATACCGCCGGTATCATCCACATAGATCGAAGCCTCGGAAAGCGTTCCGAGCCCGTCGACAAGCCGGATCCAGTCATCGTCCGTCATCGCGCCGGTCCGAAGGTGTTCCATGTTGACACCGCATTCCGCGCCAAGAAGACGCGTTGCGACCTGCTCCGCTGACATTTCCAGACTGAAGATCGCACAGCTCTTTCCGGCCCTTACCGCGGCGTTCTGAACCAGATTCAGTCCAAGCGCGGTCTTACCCATCGAAGGACGAGCGCCAACGAGGATCAGGTCGGAATTGTGCAGACCTGCGAGCTTCGCGTCCAGATCGACATAGCCTGTCGGGATACCCGGGATCTGTCCCTGATTCTTCGACACCTGTTCGATCGTCTCGAACGAGCGTGAGAGGAGCTCGCGGATGTGAACGAAATCTTCACTGCCGCGGTTCTGCAGGATCCCGAAAACTTCCTTTTCGACCTTTTCCGAGAGCTCCTCGATCGGAGTTTCGGTCGAGAAGCTTTCGGTTAAGATGTTGTTGCCGAGTTTGATAAAGCGCCGGTAAAGCGCACGCTCACGGACGATACGGATATAGTTTCGGACATAGACCGAGTTCGGGACTGCAGTCGCGATCTGTCCCAGATATTTCATGCCGCCCGCGTTCTCAAGCGTTCCACGCGATTCCAGCCGGGTTTTCACCGTGACAAGGTCGACCGGCTGTCCGCTCCCGTAAAGGTCAAGGACCGCCTCGAAGATCTCACGGTGTTTCGGATCGTAAAAATCATCGGCCCGAAGGTTCTCCGCAGCGACTGCCACCGCGTCCTGGTCGATCAAGATCGATCCTAAAACCGATTGTTCCGCCTCATCGCTGTGAGGTGGGACGCGGGGCACCATCGTTTCTTCAGGCATCCGCTTCCACCTTCATATGAATGCTCGCGGCTGCCGATGCCATCAGGCGAAGGGTGACGTCATATTCACCGACCGTCTTGATGTCTTCGGGAACCACGACCTTTTTCTTGTCCACCGTAAGGCCAAGCTGCTTTTCGATCGCATCCGCGACGTCCTGAGGCGTAACGGAACCGAAGAGCTTGCCGTTCTCGCCGGCCTTTTCCTTGACCGTGATCCACTTGCCGTTGTACTGAGCTGCGAGTGCGATCGCTTCCTCTTCTTCCTTGGCTCTTCTCGCCGCATCAGCCTTCTTCTTCGTTTCCCAATCGTTCAGAACCGCTTTGGTAGCCTCCACGCCGAGCTTCTTGGGGATGATGAAATTCCGTGCGTAACCGTCTGCTACGTCCACGACTTCGCCGGCTTTGCCGAGCTTTCTGACATCTTCTGTCAATAAGATCTTCATTTTCAAAATCCTCCTTTTTACACAGGCGTCTCTGTGCCCTGTGAATTCATTTTGGTATTCCCCTTGCGTCTCTTCAGCACGACCTCTTCGATGGCTTCCTTGACCTTGTCTTTGGCCTCGTCAAGGGTGACATCCTTCAGCTGTGCTCCGGCCATGGTCAAATGGCCGCCTCCGCCGAGCTCCTCCATGATCAGCTGGACATTCACCTCACCGAGGGAGCGCGCGCTGATGTTGACCTGTGCATGATCCATCTCGGTCAGCACGAACGACGCCAGCACGCCGTGAATGTCGAGCAGCTCATCCGCCGCCTGCGCCGCGACGGTTGTCGCGTTGGGAAGCTGCGAGCTCCAGGTCGCGATGGCCATGTTGTCATAGATGATCTCGGCCTCGCCGACGATCTCGGCCTTGGCTTTGTAATCCTCCATGTCATTCTTGAACATCTTGCGCACCCGGACGCTGTCCGCTCCCCTGCGTCTGAGATAGGCAGCCGCTTCGAAGGTTCTCACGCCGGTCTTGACCGTAAAGTTCTTGGTATCCAGCGCGATACCCGCGAAAAGTCCGTCCGCCTCGATCGAGGTCAGCTGCGGATTTTCAACCATGTATTGCAGAAGCTCCGTGACCATTTCACTGGCCGATGAAGCAAAGGGTTCTACGTAAGAGACAGCCGCGCCCTGCACGCTGTCCGCCGCCAGACGGTGATGGTCGATGACGACCATGTCGCCGGCATAATCCAGAATATCTCCGTACTGCATGATGACACGGCGGTTTACGTCCACGATCACGAGCAGCGTATTCTTGCCGCACAGGCGGATCGCTTCATCCCGGTCCACAAGGACACGCTGGTGCTCCTGATCCTCCGAGACACGGCGGTAGAGATAATCGACCGCGGCATGCTTGTCCGCGCTCATGATAATGTTGGCGGGCTTTTTAAGATCCGTAACCGCGCGGTAAACACCGAGCGCCGCACCGAAGCAGTCCAGATCCGGGTTCGAATGGCCCATGATCAGGACGCGGTCGGACGCTTCGATTCGCTCCTTCAGCGCCAGCGCGATCAGGCGGGCACGGACACGCGTGTTGCTTTCGACGCTCGAGGTCATGCCGCCGTAGAATTTCTGGTCATCCTTGGTTTTAACAACAGCCTGGTCACCGCCGCGGCCCATCGCCAGCTCGATGCCGGACCGTGCGTAGCGTCTGGCGGTCGCCAGGTCCGGATCCACGCCGATACCGATCGAAAGAGTGACCTGGAAACGGCTCGTGGAATCGATCCGCTTCACCGCTTCGAGAATATCAAATTTCTTTTCATCGCAGAGCTTTTTCAGCGAGCGGCGCGGAAACTGCAGCAGATAGCGGTCGCGCTCAAGCCTTGTCATAATGCCCGAAAGCTCCGCGGAAAGGTCGGTCAGTCTGCGGAAGATAGCCGCCTCCAAAACCGGACGCTGGATCTCGTCCATCGCACTGATGATCTGGTCGTAGTTATCGACGTAGAACAGGCCGACAACGGTCTGCTGGTCGAAGTTTTCCTGCTCGAGCTGGCGCTCGTGCGTGACGTCCTGAAGGCTCAGGCTGTACATCTGCGTGAAGCTCGACTCGGTGGCCGGCTGATCCTTTTCGTGAAGGCGGATCTGCGTCATCAGGGCCTTGTAGATCCTTCCGTCAAGTGTGATCTCCTTCTGGATCGGATCCCAGTCCGGCTTATCCTTGCCCCAGTCAAGCCGGATATCCTCGAGCGTCTTGCCTTCGGCGTTGGCGATCGAGATGATCTTTCGGAGCGAATCGTTGTACCAGACGATCTTCAGATGGTTGTCGAGCATCAGGTACGGGGTCTGCCACTGGCTCATGTACTGCTGATACTCATTGCCGATCTGCACGGCCTGCTCGTTGACGCGGTACTCAAACCGCCGGCTGATCCGGTTGTAGATCACGATGCAGGCGATCACCATGACAACGAGGCAGATGCCGTCAAACACGTAGACAAGCATGCCCTCGAAGAAGTTTCGCCCGATCATGTCGACGAGCATGATGACAACGATCAAAATCAGAGAAAGCAGGTATGCCTGAGGGCTTCTTCCGCGTTCAGCTGTTTTGTTTTCTGAATTTTCCTGTGCCATGCCTGCCTCCTTTCTTTATGAGATAAACCAACTGCCCTCGATCAGGGAATCAGTTCCTTGCCCTGCCGGATGATCCGGCGGACGTTTTTTTCAAGCTTTTCTCTTGGCAGCATCACTTCATGAGCGCAGCCCTGGCAGCGGATCTTGAAATCCGCGCCCTGCCTCACAACGAGCCATTCGCGGCTCTTGCAGGGATGCTCCTTTTTCAGGCGAACGATATCACCGACACGAATGTCCATAGCGCTTATTCTCCGCTTGCCTTCAAGGCCGCAAGAGCAAACGTGCGGAACAGATGGCGCTGCACCTCATCGTGTATCATCCGCTCCGGATGCCACTGCACCCCGGCAAAGAAAGCCTTATCCGGCGCTTCAAAGCCTTCGATGATCCCATCCTCGGACCAGGCTGTGATCTCGAACGGATAGTCCTGATCGGGTGCGATCGCCTGATGGTGGAAGCTGTTGACCCAGCACTTCTCTCCGACCATCTCGCGAAGCAGGCTTCCTTCCTTGGTGACGACCTGATGGGTCGGATACCAGGTCGGAGCCTTCTGTCCGTGACGGATCTCACTCTGATCCTTTCCGGAACTCAGATCCTGCGTCAGCTTAACGCCGAGCGCCGCTGCCATCGACTGAATGCCGCGGCAGAGCCCGAGCGAGGGAATGTTCCGCTCGTAAGCGATCCGAACCAGTTTCATCTCCCAGACGTCGCGGTAGGGAATGAGCGTCCCGCAGCCCTGCTCGATCGTGTCCCCGTAGAAGTTCGGGTCAATGTCATTGCCGCCGGTAAAGAGGATCCCGTCAACCGCATCGAGGATCTCCTCCTCGATCTCGATGCGCTCGATATATTCTTCCCGATCGCCGCTCCAGTTCATCGGAACCTCGATCTTCGGCTCCAGGATCACCGGCGCACAGCCGGCCGTCCAAAGCGCTTCCATGTATTCCCTCTTCAGGAAATACCGGCCGCTTTCCGTATCATAATCGCCGGTCACAGCGATCAGCGGACGTTGTTTCATTCCAGCATCTCCTTCTTGATCCCTTTCTGAAGGATCTGGTGATAATCAAGGTAATCGTAGATCCCTTCGTCGAAGACCGGATCAAAGGCCTTCAGTTCCTCAAGCGTGAGGTCCTCGATCGCAACGCCGCGGTCCTCGCAGGCGATCACGATCCGCCCGACGATCCCATGCGCATCGCGGAACGGGACGCCCTTCGCGACAAGGTAATCCGCTACCTCCGTCGCGTTGAGAAACCCTCGCTTCACGCTCGCGGCCATGACCTTCTCGTTTACCTTCAGCGTAGAGATCACGCCGATCATGATCGACAGGCAGGCTTTCACGGTATCGACCGCATCAAAGAAGCCTTCCTTGTCTTCCTGCATGTCTTTATTGTAGGCCAGCGGAAGCCCCTTCATCGCTGTCAGAAGGCCCATCAGATCGCCGAACACGCGGCCGCTCTTGCCCCTCACCAGCTCGCAGGCATCATTGTTTTTCTTCTGCGGCATGATCGAGGAACCGGTCGCATATGCGTCATCGATCTCGACAAAGCGGAATTCCGCGCTCGACCAGAGGATCAGCTCCTCGGAGAGCCTCGAGAGATGCACCATGATGAGGCTCATATCACTCAGCAGTTCCACGAGGTAATCCCGATCGCTGACACCGTCAAGGAAGTTGTCGACCGGCTTGCTGAAACCGAGTGCTTCCGCAGTCTCCGCGCGGTTGATTTTGTGCGTGGTACCTGCCAGCGCGCTGCATCCGAGCGGGCTTTCATTCAGCAGCTCGCGGCTGTTCTCAAGGCGCTTTTTATCGCGCTTCAGCATGCTGCGGTACGCGCCCATATAATACGGGAACGTGACGACCTGTGCGCGCTGAAGATGGGTATATCCCGGCATCAGGCACGGATACTCCGCGCCCTTTTTCTCAAGCGCTTTCTCCAGAGCGTCCACGAGAGCGATCAGCTCATCCGCGCATCCTCTTGCATACATGCGCATGTCTACGGCGACCTGATCGTTGCGGCTTCGTCCGGTGTGAAGCTTCTTTCCTGCGTCTCCAAGACGCTTGGTGAGCTCCACCTCCACGAACGTATGGATATCCTCCGCGTCTTCCGCGCGCGCGGAGAGCTCAAGCGCTCCGCTCTCGATATCCGCAAGGATCTCCCGCAGCGTTTTGGCGATCGCCTCAGCCTCCGTCTCAGGGATGATCCCCTGATGACCGAGCATGAGCGCGTGCGCGATGCTGCCGGTGATATCCTGCTTGTACAGTCTGTAATCAAAGGGGAAGGAAGAATTGAAATCTTCCATCACCCGGTTTTCTTCACTTCGAAACCGTCCGCCCCAAAGCTTTGCCATCTTTATTCCTCCACGTCCCGGGAAAGTGTCAACAGCGCCAGCTGCGGACGAATCATAATGCGCGGGCCGCCCAAGCCTTCGCTGATGAGCATCCGCGTCTTTTCTTTCACAAACATACCGTGCGTATAGGCCGGAAACAGGCCCTGATCCGGCGCGAGAAGGCGTTTTCCTCCCGGAAGACGCATCAGTCCGCCGTGCGCATGACCGCAGAGCACCAGGTCAAATCCAAGCTTCGCATAGACCTTCAGCAGCTCCGGCCGGTGCGCGATCGCGATCGAAAACAGTGCCTTCTCCGGCGCGGCTGCCTCGCTGTCCCACGCATTGGTATCCAGCGAATAGCTGCCGATCACCTGTCTCACGGCACTGTGCATCGCCCCTGCGAGAGCGATGAAGGCTTCTCTGCACTTTGCCGCGGAGTGTCCGTGATAATAATCAAACGGAGTATCGAGCCCGGTTAAACGGATCGAGGAGACCTTCCCGTCTTTCCCGGTGCGCTTCAAGATCAGACTCTCATCCACCAGGATCCGCGCGCCTTCCGCCTTCAGCTCCTCCGCCATTGCCTCCCGGTGATCAGCGAGAGCTTCATGGTTGCCGAAATTGCCGAAAACCGGTGCGATCTTTGTCAGTGCGCGCACGGCATCGAGAATCGCCCTCTTATCGCGTCCGCGGTAGTCAAACCGCACCCAGTCACCCGCAACAAGGATCAGGTCCGGCTTTGCCTCCCTCACGGCCTTCTCAAGCCGTTTTTGATGCTTTCCGAATACATGACCGTGCAGGTCCGAAAGCACCGCGATCCGAAGTCCGTCAAACGCTTCCGGCAGCTCCTTGGACCATACCGGATAGTTGGCCGTTTCAATCCGATCAGCCCCCGGCAGATAATTCAGCCACTCCAGCAAGGAAGACAGCGTGTATTTGATCTCACGGCCGAGGTTGATTTTTTTCACGTTCAAGCCTTTCATCCGGCAGTTTCCTTTCCAGGGAAACGCTAGGTTTCCTCCAGTGTTTCTTTTAGAAAATTATAAGTCAGCCCCTGCGGTTTGTCAACGAACGCAAAGGGTCAGGCGGCCGATTGCCGACTCCGCCCCATCCGGCTTCATGACCGTGAAAAGATACCCGTCCTCCTCCTTCCGGCGGTGGATCGAGACGGTTTCTCCCGGGAGCGAGGGCGCGCGGAAGCAGATCTCCATCTCCGCAGGCGTCAGCTTCTTGTACTCCGGAAGCTCGATCGTATCGAACATCGCCCTCACGTAGGCGCAGTTGTTCATGTGCTGGCCGAGATCAACGTCGGAGAAAACGACCTTGTGGCTGAAGACTTCATCCGTCTCTGCGGGTTCATTGTGGAAACGGGAAAACTTCGAAACCGTCACTTCCTCCGGCAGAAATTCGATCTGAGGCATGTGAGCCTCTTCGAGCCTCACGACGGTCTTCTTTTCAAAGCTGTAGACCGCCCACTCGGTGCAGCCCTCCGCGAGAAGCTCCTCCCCCGCGTACAGGCGATAATACCGGTTCGAGCGAATATCGCGATCCTTAAACGGTGCGAGCCAGGTCAGCGCCTTCACCTTCTCCATGAGTTTCGGAAGGCGGTAAGCGCGGATGCGGGTGCGGATGGTCATCCAGAATAAGCCGCGGTCCATCATCACATAGCCGCCGATCCCGAGGATCTCGGCGTGTTCGGAGGCCATGTCCTGAAAGATCGTAAACACCTTGTCCGGTGATAAAGTCGATTTGACGTCCGTCAAGCTCGTGGAAATCAGAAACTCCTTCGTGTAAAAGCCTTGCATTTGTCTTGCCTCTTTCTATAACGGTTAATATTAATCCATTATAAGCTTTTCCTGTCCTCTTGACAATTCCCAAAGTTTTTATATAATATCATAATACATTCATCGTTGTTGTTTGAATGATATACGCGTTTACACACGTTGGATAACGCGGTGCACTTTGGTGCGCGAAGCGTTAGCCGCGTGTACCCTGCCAGACGCATTCCGTCAGGATGCATTCCTGGGGATGTCCGGTTTCGACGGGGGTCTGTGAGATTTTGGGAGCCATCCGCGGGTTGGGCCGCGTCATCAACCAAACCTAAATATAAACGCTAACAACAACAATAACGCTTACGCGTTCGCAGCCTGAGGCTGTCATCCCGCCCGAAGTGCCCACGACTTCGGATACGGGGTGTTAACCGGATGTGGGGAACGGCCTGCCCTAAGCTTTGCGGGTAGGACGGTATCATGAAGCTACCGAGCTGTCTATCCTGTCGACGGGAGATTCGGTGAGGGAATAACAAAACATC